>VAXH01000016.1 GCA_005883955.1 Actinomycetota bacterium
GGCTGCTCGATCTCGGCGCGCCGGAGATCATCGTCAACAACGAAAAGCGGATGCTGCAGGAGGCCGTCGACGCGCTGTTCGACAACGGTCGCCGCGGCCGCGCCGTTACCGGTCCGGGCAACCGGCCGCTGAAGTCGCTCTCCGACATGCTCAAGGGCAAGCAGGGCCGCTTCCGCCAGAACCTGCTCGGCAAGCGCGTCGACTACTCGGGCCGCTCGGTGATCGTCTCAGGGCCGAACCTGAAGCTGCACCAGTGCGGCCTGCCGAAGCTGATGGCGCTCGAGCTCTTCAAGCCGTTCATCATGAGCCGGCTCGTCGAGCGGAAGTCGGTCCAGAACATCAAGGCCGCCAAGAAGCACGTGGACTCGATGGTCCCGGAGGTCTGGGACGTCCTCGAGGAGGTCATCGCCGAGCATCCGGTGCTCCTGAACCGTGCGCCGACACTCCACCGCCTGGGCATCCAGGCATTCGAGCCGGTGCTCGTCGAGGGCAAGGCGATCCAGGTCCACCCGCTCGTCTGTCACGCCTTCAACGCGGACTTCGACGGTGACCAGATGGCGGTCCACCTGCCGCTCTCCGCGGAGGCACAGGCCGAGGCTCGGATCCTGATGCTGTCGGCGAACAACATCCTCTCGCCCGCGCACGGGCGCCCGCTGACGACGCCGACGCAGGACATGGTGCTCGGCGAGTACTACCTCACGTACTCGGACAAGGATCTGAATGACCTCAACGCCGAGGACCTCGATCCCCGGCCGCAGCGCTTCGCCTCCGAGGAGGCCGTCCAGCGGGCGGTTGACGCGGAGCAGGTCAAGCTCCAGCAGGCGATCCAGTACCGCCACGGCGAGGAGCTCATGCTCACCACGCCAGGGCGCGTGATCTTCAACGTCGAGGTCGAGCGCGCGCTGCGCGAGGCGCAGGACCTCGAAGAGGCCCCCGAGGACTTCCCCTACGTCAACAGGACGCTTTCGAAGAAGGAGATGGACAACTTCATCTCCGAGCTGGCCGAGCGCTACGGCGCCCAGGTGATCGCCAGTGTTCTCGACACGATCAAGTCACTCGGCTTCAAGTACGCCACCGACGCCGGCGTGACGATCTCGAAGAACGACATCGTCATCCCCGAGTCGAAGGAACAGATCCTCAGCGGCTACGAGGAGCGGGTCAGCGAGATCGAGGCCCTGTACGAGCGCGGCCTGATTACCGAGGAGGAGCGCCACGAGAAGATCGTCGAGCTCTGGACCGAGGCGACAGAAGAGGTCGCCGAGGCGATGGAAAAGAACCTCAACGAGCTCAACCCGATCTTCATGATGGCCAACTCCGGAGCCCGCGGGTCCTTCAAGCAGATCCGCCAGCTCGCCGGCATGCGCGGCCTGATGGCGAATCCGAAGGGCGAGATCATCGAGCGCCCGATCAAGGCCAACTTCATGGAGGGCCTGTCGGTGCTCGAGTACTTCATCTCCACCCACGGCGCCCGCAAGGGCCTCGCCGACACTGCGCTCCGGACCGCCGACTCGGGCTATCTGACGCGCCGCCTCGTCGACGTCTCGCAGGACGTGATCATCCGGGAGGAGAACTGCAAGACGAAGGAGTTCGTCGAGCTGCCGATCCAGGTTCCCGAAGGGCTGAACAAGAGCCTGCTCGGCCGGACGATCGCCGAGGACGTCCACAAGCCGCTCGCCTCTGGCAAGCCCGGCAAGACGGTGCTGGCCGAGAAGGGCGCGCTCGTGACGATGCCGCTGCTCCGCGAGGTGCTCGAGGGGCTCGGCGAGGAGGACTCGGTCGGCGCGACGCTGCCGGTCCGCTCGGTGCTCAAGTGCAAGAGCGAGTTCGGCGTCTGCCAGGCCTGCTACGGCACGTTCCTCGCCACCGGCGGGATCAGCGAGATCGGCGACGCGGTCGGGATCATCGCCGCTCAGTCGATCGGCGAGCCCGGCACGCAGCTGACGATGCGGACGTTCCACACGGGCGGCGTCGCCGGCGCCGACATCACGCACGGCCTCCCGCGTGTGGTCGAGATCTTCGAGGCGCGGAACCCCAAGGGCGCCGCCAAGCTGTCGGAGGTCTCGGGCACCGTCAAGATCGAGGACACCGACCGCGGGCCGAAGCTCTCGATCCTCGTCGAGGGCGAGGAGGAGCCCGTCAGCTACCAGCTGCCGCGCCGGACCCGTGTGCTCGTCGCCGACGGCCAGATCGTCGAGCCGGGCGACGCTCTCCACGAGGGCTCGCTCAACCCGGCCGATCTGCTGCGCCTGAAGGGTGACACGGCGACCGAGCTGTACCTCATCCAGGAGGTGCAGCGGGTCTACAAGTCACAGGGCGTCGACATCCACGACAAGCACATCGAGCTGATCGTTCGCCAGATGCTGAAGAAGGTCCGCGTCGAGAGCGCCGGCGACACCGATCTGCTGCCCGGCCAGCTGGTCGACAAGGTCGTGCTCGACCGCGAGAACGCCCGCGTCAAGAAGGAGAAGAAGGAGCAGGCGACGTGGGAGCCGTTGATCCTCGGGATCACGAAAGCCTCCCTCGCGACCGAGTCCTTCCTCTCGGCGGCCTCCTTCCAGGAGACGACCAAGGTGCTGACCGACGCCTCGATCGAGGGCAAGGTCGACCGCCTGCTCGGCCTGAAGGAGAACGTGATCATCGGCAAGCTGATCCCGGCTGCCACCGGGTTGAAGCGCTACCGCCAGATCGACATCAGCCCCTCGGAGAAGGTGCCGGCGGAGACGTACGAGCGCGAGGCATTGCTCGCGGCGCTGCAGGAGATCGGCGGCGACGGCGGCGACGGCGCGAGCCTCGCCAGCCTGGGCCTCGACTTCGGCGGAACTCCCGACTTCGGCGAGGAGAACCCGCCGAAGGAGGAGGGCGAAGCCGAGGAGATCCCGGAGGTCGACACCCCCTTGGACGAATAGCCCGCGAAAGTGGCGGGCGAGTCCTGCTGGGGGAACCTCCCGGTTCCCCCAGACCCCTTCCACTGGTCCGCTTCGCGGACAGGCCGCTTGCGCGGCCGGGTGCTAGTTTGGAGCGTCGCTTCGCTCGCTCGAAAATGAAGAAGGTCACGCTTCTGCTGCTGCTGGCCGTCGTCGCCGGACTCAGCGCCTCGGCGCACCCTGCGGCGCCCGCGGCCGCTACCGGGGACCCGTGCGCCCTGCCGGCGACGAAGCCCGTCTGGATCGACTTTGCGGACGGCTCGGTTCCCTTCTGGGAGCTGTTCGCGAAGCCCGGCGCCGTCGACGCCGCGTCGAACTTCATCTTCCCGCCGCAGATTCGCGCGCGCGGGGCGAAGACTGTCTACTTCGACCTCAACCTCGTTCGCCGGACGGGCAGTCCCGCTGAGCCCGCCGACCCAGCTTTGGTCGCCGCGCGCGCGAACAGGTTCTACAACTACGCCTCGAACGCGATGGCCTGCTCGAAACCCGTGATCGCCGAGAACGAGCTCCAAGGCGCGAGCACCCTGACGCCCTGGAGCGTGACGAATGCCCAGTATCGGGCGAATGTGCTGATCTTCCTGCGCACGCTCGCAGCGCACGGCGCGAAGCCCGTCCTGCTCGTCTCCAGCACCCCCTATACGGGCGGCGAGGCGGGCGACTGGTGGCGCCAGGTTGCGCAGGTGGCTTCGATCGTGCGCGAGGTCTACTTCTCCGCGCCGAGGATGTACAAGCTGGGAGTAATTCAGGGAAGCCGGACGATCCGCCAGCTCTTCCGCAGCCAGGCACAAGACTTCATCTCGATCGGGATTCCGCCCTCGAAGCTCGGGATCATGCTCGGGTTCCAGACAACGCCGGGCTCCGGAGGCCGCGACCACCTCGAGCCGGCGAGCAAGTGGTTCGAGCTGACGAAGCTCCAGGCGCTCGCAGCGCGCACGGTGGCGCGTGAGCTGGGGCTCGGCACGGTCTGGTCCTGGGGCTGGGCGACGTGGACGGCGGCCGAGTCCGACCCGGACAAGCCGACCAACGCCTGCGTGTACCTCTGGGCTCGGAATCCCAAGCTCTGCGACGCCCCGCGGAAGGCCGGGCCTGCGCTGAACACCGACCTGACCGCAGGCCAGCTGATCTTCCCGCAGGGCTCTCGCTGCACGGTCTACGGTCGCCCCGTCCGCTGGGACGTCGCGTCTTCGATCTCGCGCGTGACCCAGGACCCGCAGCCGGCCTTCACCGCCACCTACGCCCGCACGGTCGCGAGCAGGTACGCCAACGTGACGGCGAAAGCCGTGCTCAATGCCGAGAAGGCGGTGATCGGGCTGCACTTCCACGGCAGCAGGGCCGCCTATGTGGCTGCTCTTCGGCACGATCGCGCCAACGTGGAGATTGCGCGAGGTGTGATCGCCGACGAGCTCCGGCGCTCGCTGATTCAGTCGCACCTACACGTCGCCGGCCCGTCCGCGGCAGAGATCCAGTCGTACTACGACACCTACGCGGCCGCGCCGGTCCGGCTCGTGCAGGTGAAGCCGGCGGCGCCGTGGCTTGCGAACTCGAAGCGCGGCTTTGCGCTCGGCGCAGTCGCACCGCCGCAGGTCTTCACGCTCGCAAGCGGCCAGGAGACCACTCTGCGCACGATGACCGGTGTCTTCAAGGTCAAGGCGCTCGGGCCGACGGTCGATCTCGCCGAGCTTCCGCTGGCCAAGGCTCGCAAGCCGATCGTGACCGCGCTGGTCTCGCTTGCCCGCGACACCGCCTACCAGAACTGGCTGCTCGCGCGCGAGAAGTCGGCCCAGGCCGCCACCCTCTGCTGGCGCGACCAGCTGCCGGCGGTCGAGGTCGTGCCGCTGACCGACTACCTGCCCTATCTGACGCTCGACTCCGGCGCCGCCGCGTCAACCGCCGCAGCAGGCGGTTGAGGAGCTAGCTCGCGGCCTTCGAAGCGACGACCTGCGCCTTGCCGAGCTCCTTGGCGCGGTAGAGCGCCTCGTCTGCGCGTTCGAAGAACGTCGTCGGGTCGTCCTCCGCCTTGAGCTCGGCTACGCCGGCCGAGAAGGAGAGCGGTCCCGCCTGGCCGATCGGCCGTGCGGATACCGCGGCCTGCAGGCGCCGGTAGAGCTGGTCGGCGTCGGCCAGCGTCGACTCGGGCAGGATCACGGCGAACTCGTCGCCCCCGATGCGGCAGGCGATGTCCGCCGAGCGGACGACGTCGCGGACGCGTTCCGCCGACTCGGCGATGACGGCGTCGCCGGTGAGATGACCGATCCGGTCGTTGATCGCCTTGAAATCGTCCAGATCGAGGACGACGAGTGCGAGCTGCCGGTCGTAACGGTGGGCGCGGGCGACCTCGCGGCTGAGCGTCTCGTGGAAGTAGCGCCGGTTGTGCAGACCGGTCAAAGCGTCGAGATCGGCAAGCTGGCGCGCCTCGCGGAACCGCTTCGCGTTCTCGATCGCGGGCCCGGCTCGCAGCGCAAGCTCCTCGAGCTCTCGCACCTCTTCTTCGTCCCACGAATGCGAGCGCGAGCGCGAGAAGACCGCGATGAAGCCGATCGAGCCGTGCTCGGTCTGGATCGGCACTGCGAGCCCCGAGTGGATCAGGTTCGTGGTGCCGTCGTTCGAGACCAGCTCGGTCGGGTACTGGTAGACGAGCGAGATCGAACGGGCCTCGGTCCCGCCCGGGGGCCCGGCGATCGCCTGGCGCTGCGCCTCCTCGGTCGTCAAGCCGAGAGTCGCGATGATTGGCGTGTCCCCGCCGTTGTCCAGGCGTGCGAGCGCCGCGTCCACCCCGGGCCTCGCGCCGGCCGCGTCGAGGGTCCGGGTCAGGACCTCGTCGAGGTCGATCGTGCCCGCGAGCTCGCCCAGCATCTGGTTCCGCCGGCCCTCCTCCTGGGCGTGCTCGAGCGCCTCGGACAGCTCGCTGACCATGGTTTCCATGCGCGAGTTCATGTCCGCAACGAGGTCGGCAAGGCGCTCGTCGCTCTGGGCGCCCTTTCCGGCCCCTCGGACGAGCCAGAGGACGATGAGCAGCAAAGCGACCGCCGCCGCTCCGGCGGCGATGGCTACGACGATAGTCGTCGTCACTGCGACCATTTCTTGGACCTCATCCCCTCCAACTATTCCCGGTCCCCCGCCGAAGCCGCAGCCGAAGCGGGCCCGATCTCACTGTAATTCGCCGGGCCCCGCTTGACTATAGTTTTGAAGCCATAAATGTACCGGTTGCAGATTCGACTTCCGCCACCAGATTCTTCGTAGTGATGCGGGTTTCGCGGGTTTGACGCAGGCGAGAGCGATTCGCTACCATGCTTGGCCGGTTGGCAGGGGGCATGTCCCCTGGCCAGCCTTTGTTGTGTCGTAACCCCTTTCCCCTGGAGAAGCTGCAACAGCAATGCCGACCGTGAATCAACTCGTGCGCAAGGGCCGCACCGCGCCGAAGGCGAGGGTGAAGACCCCTGCCCTGCGCGGCGCGCCCCAGAAGCGCGGCGTTTGTACACGCGTCTACACAACGACGCCCAAAAAACCGAATTCGGCGTTGCGCAAGGTTGCCCGCGTGCGGCTGACGAAGGGCTCGACACGGCCGGTGTCGGCGACCGGCGCAAGGGCCGTTCCAAGTACGGCGCCAAGAAGGGTTCATAATGCCCCGCCGAGCAGAGATTCCGGTCCGCGAGCTCCAGCCGGACCCAGTCCACAACTCGCGCCTGGTCAGCCAGGTGATCAACCGCGTGATGACGCGCGGGAAGAAGAGCACGGCCGAGCAGATCGTCTACGGCGCGCTCAATCGCGTCGGCGAGCAGACCGGCAAGCCGCCGGTCGAAGTGCTCGAGCAGGCGATCAAGACGATCACGCCCGTGCTCGAGGTGCGCTCCCGCCGTGTCGGCGGTGCGAACTACCAGGTGCCCGTGGAGGTGCCGCAGCGCCGCGCCCGAACACTCGCGGTGCGCTGGCTCGTCACCTACTCGCGCGACCGTCGCGAGAAGCACATGTCGGAGAAGCTCGCCGGCGAGATCCTGGACGCCCTCAACCAGCAGGGCAACGCGTTCAAGCGCAAGGACGACCTCTACCGGATGGCGCAGGCCAACAAGGCGTTTGCGCACTACAGGTGGTAACCGATGGCGACGATCGATAAGACGAAAGGCGCCCCTGTCGCTCTGGACCGCGTCCGGAACATCGGGATCATGGCCCATATCGACGCAGGCAAGACGACGACGACCGAGCGGATCCTCTACTTCACCGGTCGCACCCACAAGATGGGCGAGGTCCACGAAGGCGCCGCTGTAATGGACTGGATGGCCCAGGAGCAAGAGCGCGGGATCACGATCACGTCGGCTGCGACGACGGCGTTCTGGCGCGACTTTCGCGTGAACATTATCGATACGCCCGGGCACGTGGACTTTACGATCGAGGTCGAGCGGAGCTTGCGTGTGCTCGACGGCGCGATCGCCGTCTTCGACGCCGTCGCCGGTGTCGAGCCACAGTCCGAGACGGTCTGGCGCCAGGCCGATCGCTACCGCGTGCCGCGAATCGCCTTCATCAACAAGATGGATCGAACCGGCGCGGACTTCTTCGCGTCCGTGCAGTCGATGGTCGACCGCCTCGGCGCTCGGCCGGTGCCGGTGCAGTTGCCGCTCGGCCAGGAGGAGCACTTCCGCGGCGTCATCGATCTCGTCGAGATGCGCGCGCTCGTCTGGAAGGACGATCTTGGTACGAACTACGAGGTCGAGGAGATTCCGGCCGAGCTGCTCGAGCAGGCACAGGAGTACCACCACCAGCTGATCGACTCGGTCGCTGACCACGACGACGAGCTGCTCGAGACGTACCTCCTGGACGAGGACACCGTGACCCCGGAGATGCTGAAGCGTGCTCTTAGGGCCGCGACGCTCGACATCACGGTCACCCCGATCCTCGCCGGCTCGGCGTTCAAGAACAAGGGCGTCCAGCCGCTGCTCGACGCCGTCGTCGACTACCTGCCGAGCCCGCTCGACGTGCCGCCGGTGCACGGGATCGACCCGCGCACCGAGCACGAGCTCTCGCGCCGCCCGGCCGTGGACGAGCCGTTCTCGGCACTGGCCTTCAAGGTCATGTCCGACCCGTACGTCGGCAAGCTGACGTATATCCGCGTTTATTCAGGTGCGGTCAACGCCGGCGACCGCGTCTTGAACACGACGACGGGCAAGACCGAACGCGTCGGCCGAATCCTCCAGATGCACGCGAACCACCGCGAGGAGCGTGAGCAGATCGTCGCCGGCGAGATCGCGGCGACGGTCGGGCTCAAGGCCACGACCACCGGCGACACGCTCGCCACCGACACCGCGCCGATCCGGCTCGAGTCGATGGACTTCCCGGAGCCCGTGATCTCCGTCGCCATCGAGCCGAAGACGAAGGGCGACCAGGACAAGCTGGGCGCGGGCCTGCAGCGCCTCACCGAGGAGGACCCGACCTTCCGCGTCCGGAGCGACGACGAGACCGGTCAGACGCTGATCTCGGGGATGGGCGAGCTCCATCTCGAGATCATCGTCGATCGGCTCACGCGCGAGTTCAACGTCGACGCGAACGTCGGCCGCCCCCAGGTCGCCTACCGCGAGACGGTCAGCAAGCCCGTCGAGAAGATCGAGGGTCGCTTCGTTCGCCAGACCGGGGGTCGCGGCCAGTACGGCCATGCCGTGATCAACCTCGAGCCGATGGATCCTGGCGACGGCTACGAGTTCGTCGACAAGATCGTTGGCGGCAAGATTCCCAAGGAGTACATCTCCTCGGTCGACCTCGGCATCCAGGAGGCGATGGAATCGGGCGTCATGTCCGGCTATCCGGTCGTCGACATCCGCGTGGAGCTCGTCGACGGCTCGTTCCACGAGGTCGACTCAAGCGAGATGGCCTTCAAGATCGCCGGCTCGATGGCGTTCAAGAACGCAGAGCAGCGGGCGAAGCCGAAGCTTCTCGAACCCGTTATGGCCGTCGAGGTCGTGACGCCCGAGGAGTATCTCGGCGACGTGATGGGCGATCTCAACTCGCGCCGGGGGCGCGTCGAGGGCCTGGAGCCGCGCGGCAACGCACAGGCGATCCGCGCCCGCGTCCCGCTCGCGACCATGTTCGGCTACGCCACCGACCTGCGCTCGACGACGCAGGGGCGGGCCACGTTCACGATGCAGTTCGATCGCTACGAGGAAGTCCCTCAGTCGATCGCAGGCGAGCTCGTCGACTCGTCGACCCCCTCGTAGACGCACAGCCAGCGCTTTGGTATCCACAACCGCAAGTTCGTAACGGAGGTAGGAAGTGAGCAAGCAGAAGTTCGAACGCACCAAGCCACATCTCAACGTCGGCACGATCGGTCACATCGACCACGGCAAGACAACCCTGACGGCCGCGATCTCGAAGGTCCTGGCGGAGCAGGGTGTCTCCGGCACTGAAGTCCGCGACTTCAACTCGATCGACAACGCGCCCGAGGAGCGGCAGCGCGGGATCACGATCAACACGTCCCACGTCGAGTACGAGACGGAGAACCGTCACTACGCCCACGTCGACTGCCCGGGGCACGCCGACTACATCAAGAACATGATCACGGGCGCCGCCCAGATGGACGGGGCGATCCTGGTCGTGTCGGCCGCTGACGGTCCGATGCCGCAGACGCGCGAGCACATCCTGCTCGCCCGCCAGGTCGAGGTGCCGTCGATCGTCGTCGCCCTGAACAAGGCCGACATGGTCGACGACCCCGAGCTGCTCGAGCTCGTCGAGATGGAGGTGCGGGAGCTGCTCTCGAACTACGAGTTCCCGGGCGACGAGATCCCGGTCGTGCAGGTCTCGGCGCTGAAGGCGCTCGAGGGCGACCCTGAGTGGACTCCGAAGATCCTCGAGCTGATGGAGCAGGTAGATGCGTACATCCCCGAGCCGACGCGCGACACCGACAAGCCGTTCCTGATGCCGATCGAGGACGTGTTCACGATCACGGGCCGCGGCACCGTGGTCACGGGCCGGATCGAACAGGGCCAGATCAACTCGGGCGACACGGTCGAGATCGTCGGCATCCACCCTGAGACGGCCAGCACGGTCGTCACCGGGCTCGAGATGTTCAACAAGACGCTCGACTTCGCCCAGGCCGGCGACAACGCCGGTGTGCTCCTGCGCGGAACCAAGCGCGAGGAGGTCGAGCGCGGCCAGGTGCTTGCAAAGCCGGGGTCGATCACGCCGCACACGCAGTTCAAGGCCGAGGTCTACGTGCTCTCGAAGGAAGAGGGTGGCCGCCACACGCCGTTCTTCAACGGCTACCGGCCGCAGTTCTACTTCCGTACGACTGACGTGACGGGCTCGATCAAGCTCCCGGAGGGCCAGGAGATGGTCATGCCGGGCGACAACACGAACATGGAGATCGAGCTGGGCCAGCCGATCGCAATGGACCAGGGTCTCCGGTTCGCAATCCGCGAAGGCGGCCGCACCGTGGGTGCGGGCGTCGTCACCGAGATCCAGAAGTAATCAATTGGCACAAAAAATCCGCATCCGTCTGAAGGGGTACGACCACACCCAGCTCGACCGCTCGGCACAGTCGATCGTCGAGACGGCTCAGCGAACCGGCGCCACCATCACCGGTCCCGTGCCCCTTCCGACGGAGAAGAACGTCTACACCGTGATCCGCAGTCCCTTCAAGGACAAGGACTCACGGGAGGCGTTCGAGATCCGGACGCACAAGCGCCTGATCGACATCCATTCGCCGACACCGAAGACGGTCGATTCGCTGATGCGGCTCGATCTGCCGGCCGGCGTCGACATCGAGATCAAGCTGTGAGCGCCCCCGGTCTCGGCCGTATCCAGACTTGCTGGGGCGACGTGGCGCGATGAAGGGGATCGTGGGCAGGAAGTTGGGAATGACCCAGGTCTTCGACGAGGAGACCGGCCAGGTGACCTCGGTCACCGTGATCGAAGCCGGGCCGTGCCCGGTCGTCTCGGTCAAGGAGGCCGCTGTCGACGGCTACGACGCCGTCCAGGTCGCCTACGGCGAGGTAGCCGAGCACCGGCTCTCGAAGCCGAAGCTCGGCCACCTGAAGAAGCACGGCGTCGCACCGCATAGGCACCTGCTCGAGCTGCGTGACCTGACGGGCGCGACCGAGGGCGAGTCGGTCACCGTCGAGAGCTTCGAGCCCGGCGACAAGGTCAAGGTCTCGGGCGTCTCGATCGGCAAGGGCTTCGCCGGCACGATCAAGCGGCACAACTTCAGCCGCGGCCCGACCTCCCACGGCTCGCACAACGTTCGCAAGCCGGGCTCCGTCGGCGCGTCGGCGACTCCCTCTCGGGTCTTCAAGGGGATCAAGATGGCTGGCCGTCTCGGCGGCAAGCGCGTCACGCAGGTCGGTCTGACCGTGCACTCGGTCGATCCCGAGCAGAAC
Organism: Actinomycetota bacterium; assembly: GCA_005883955.1. Taxonomy (GTDB): domain Bacteria; phylum Actinomycetota; class Thermoleophilia; order Gaiellales; family Gaiellaceae; genus 13-2-20CM-68-14. The sequence goes on from VAXH01000016.1 coordinate 11,282, forward strand.
CTGCTGCTCGTCAAGGGCGCTGTCCCAGGCCCCAAAAACGGCATCGTCGAGGTTAGGGAGGAGGTCAAGCGTGCCCGCAGCTAAGCCCGAAACCGCGAAAAGACGGTCGCCCGGGCAAAGCCCGGACGACCTCCAAACGGCGTCGCCCGGTCGACGCCTTAGAGCCCCTCTCTTGGACGGCACCGGCAAGAAGGCGAAGGACTTGACACTCGACGAGGGGGTCTTCGGCGCCGACGTCAAGCCGCACCTCGTCCACGAGGCCGTGCGCGCGGAGCTGAACGCGAGCCGGGCGGCCACCCGCAGCCTCAAGACCCGCGGGCTCGTTGCCGGCGGGCGCTCGAAGCCCTGGCGCCAGAAGGGCACCGGGCGCGCACGCGCAGGCACGACGCGGGCGCCGCACTGGACCGGCGGCGGCGTCGCTTTCGCCGTCCGCAGCAACTTCGGCGGCAAGGTCAATCGCAAGGAGCGCAAGGCCGCCTTCCGCGCCGCGCTCTCGGCCCACGCCGACGAAGGGACCTTCGCCGTTCTCGCCGACGACTCGTTCGACGAGCCCTCGACCCGGGACGCCGCCGCGGTCGTCGAAGCATGGGGCAAGCAGACGCCGCTGATCGTGGTCGTCCAAGACGAGCAGGCCGCGATCGCCAAGTCCTTCCGCAACCTCGACGGGGTGCAGGTGGTGGCGCCGTCCGAGGTCGAGATCTCGGCGCTCGTGTGGGCCCGTTCGGTGCTCGTCAGCGAAGGCGCCCTCGAGCTCGTTCAGGGGCGAGCCTCATGAGCCTGCATCCCAACGAGGTTCTCTTGGCGCCGGTCGTCTCGGAGAAGAGCTACGAGCAGATCGAGGCCAACCACCGCTACTCGTTCCGCGTCCATCCGGACGCGCACAAGACGCAGATCCGCCAGGCCGTCGAGGAGCTTTTCGACGTCCACGTCGAGCGCGTGAACGTGATCCAGGTGCGCTCGAAGCCCAAGCGCCGCGGGCTCGTCAAGGGCCGCAAGCCCGGCTGGAAGAAGGCAATCGTTCAGATCAAGGCCGGCGAGTCGATCGAGATCTTCGAGGGGGCGCAGGCATGAGCCGAAAAATGCTGCGCATTTTCCGGCTGGCTGAGTTGACCCGTCGCTTCGCTCGTGTGAATGAGGGGGTCGGGTAGCTTGGCTATCCGCCGTTACAAGCCCACCTCACCCGGCCGGCGCTTCATGTCGGTCTCCTCCTTCGACGAGATCACGAAGACCGAGCCCGAGAAGAGCCTCACGGAGCCGCTGAAGAAGTCTGGCGGGAGGAATGCAAACGGCCGCATCACCCGTCGCCACCAGGGCGGCGGGCACAAACGCCAGTACCGCCAGATCGACTTCAAGCGCGTCAAGGACGGCGTTTCGGCGAAGGTGGCCGCGATCGAGTACGACCCGAACCGGTCGGCCAGAATCGCGCTGCTCCATTACGCCGACGGCGCGAAGGCCTACATCCTCGCCCCGGCGCGCCTGCGGGTCGGGGCGATCGTCGAGTCGGGCCCGGGCGCCGACATCAAGCCCGGCAATGCGCTGCCGCTGACGAACATCCCGACCGGGACGCTCGTCCACAACGTCGAGCTGAAGCCGGGCCAGGGCGGCAAGATGGCGCGCTCGGCTGGCTCCGGCGTCCAGTTGGTTGCAAAGGACGAGGGCTACGGCGTCCTGCGCCTGCCCTCGGGCGAGATGCGCCGCGTTGCGCTCACCTGCCGAGCGACTGTCGGCCAGGTCGGCAACGTCGACCACGAGAACATCACCGGCGGCAAGGCCGGCCGCAGCCGCTGGCGCGGCAAGCGCCCGACGGTGCGCGGCTCGGCGATGAATCCGGTCGACCATCCGCACGGCGGTGGCGAGGGCAAGTCAAAGGGCGGTCGCCACCCGGTGACGCCCTGGGGCGTGCCGACGCTCGGCAAGCGTACGCGCCGCAAGCACAAGGAATCCGACAAGTTGATTGTCCGGGCACGCCGACGTGGGAAGGACAAGAGGTGAAATCCGGAAAAAATGCTGCGCATTTTTCCCGGCGCTGGTTTGGACATCGCTGCGCTCGTAGGAATGGAGAAACAGGTTGAGCAGATCCAGTAAAAAGGGGCCGTTCGTCGAGGAACGGCTGATGGGCCGCATCACCCGGATGAACGAGTCCGGCAGCAAGCAGATGATCCGCACCTGGTCGCGGACGTCGACGATCTTCCCGGAGATGGTCGGGCACACGATCGCGGTCCACGACGGCCGTAAGCACGTGCCCGTCTTCATCAGCGAGCAGATGGTCGGTCACAAGCTCGGCGAGTTCGCGCCGACGCGGATGTTCCGCGGCCATTCCGGCGACCGCAAGACGGAGGTCAAGAGGACCTAGTGAGTACCGTCGAGACACAAGAGGTTCGCGCCGTGGCCAAGTGGGTACGCATGTCGCCCCGCAAGGCGCGGCTCGTCGCGGATCACATCCGCGGGCGCAGCGTGCCCGAGGCCCGGACCGTGCTCGCCTTCACGCAGCGCGCGGCGGCCCGCGAGATCGAGAAAGTGCTGCGCTCGGCGGTCGCGAACGCGGAGGCCAACCACGGCCTGATCGGCGACGACCTCGTCGTCTCGGCAGCCTATGTCGACGAGGGCCCGGTCATGAAGCGCTGGCGCGCCCGAGCGCGCGGCCGCGTCGCCCGGATCAAGAAGCCGACCTGCCACATCACCGTCAAGCTTGTCCCCGGCGACGCGAGCGCGACCGCTCCGGCGCTGCCGCCGACAGCCGCACCGCCCGTGGAGGAAGCGGCGCCCGAGCCTGTTGCCGCAGAGGAAGCCGTTGAGCCGGAAGCGGCCCCTGAGCCGCGGGCCGAGGCGGCAGAGGAACCATCACAGCTGAAGTCCAAGCCGGAGGAGGAAGCCGAGGCGCCAGAGAAGCCGGAGACGGAAGCGAAGGCTGAGCCCGAAGCCGGGAACTCCGAGCCCGAGCCCGCGAGCAATGGAGAGGAGGCTCCGAAGAAGTCGCAGACTTCTTCGGATTCATAATGGGTCAGAAAGTCCATCCCGGCGGGATGCGCGTCGGCGTCATCCACGACTGGAAGTCGAACTGGTACACGGGTAACAAGGACTTCGCGGACTTCCTCCAGGAGGACGTCCGCATCCGCCAGCACATCTACAACAAGCTCGCGCACGCGGGTCTGTCGGACATCCTGATCCGCAAGGACGCGCAGCGGATCACGATCGACATCTACACGGCTCGCCCGGGGATCGTGATCGGCAAGTCGGGCGTCGAGGTCGACGCGCTGCGCAAGGACATCCACGGGATGACGAGCAAGGCCGTCCACATCAACATCAACGAGATCAAGCGGCCCGAGCTCGACGCGAAGCTCGTCGCCCAGTCGATCGCGGAGCAGCTCGAGAACCGGGTCAGCTTCCGGCGCGCCATGAAGCGGTCGCTCGCCTCCGCGATTCGGTCGGGCGCGCAGGGCGTCAAGGTTCAGTGCGGCGGCCGGCTCGGCGGCGGCGAGATGAGCCGCTCGGAGAGCTATTCCGAGGGTCGCGTGCCGCTGCACACGATCCGCGCCGACATCGACTACGGCTTTGCCGAGGCGAAGACGACGACCGGCAGGATCGGCGTCAAGGTCTGGATCAACAAGGGCGAGATCATGCCCTCCGGCTACGAGAGCTCCGCGCAGCAGGACGGCACCCGGCTCGGCGACCAGGACCAGGCGCGCCGCCGCGGCGGCCGCACCGAGGGTCTCGGCGAGAGCCGGCAGGGAGGCCGTGGACGTGGCGCCGACCGCGAAGGGCTCGGCCCGGTGCGCCAGCGGCGACCGCGCCGCGGGGCCGGCCAAGGTCAGGGACAGGGCCGGGGTCCGCGCCGTCCGCGCGAGGAAGCGCCTACCGAGACGGTCGAGCAGCCGCGCACCGACGAACAAGGCGTCTCGGCCGAGGGCCGTGAGCAACCGGTGATCGAGCCGCAGGTCGAGGAGACGCCGGCGGCGGTCGCCGACGCTCCCGACACGACGACGCAGAAGCAGATGCATGAGGACCCGACCAAGCTCGACCAGTCGGGTGACGAGAGCGCCGAGAAGCCGAAGTCGCCGAGAAAGGCTGCGGCGAAGAAGCCTCCCGCCGCAAAGGCAAAGCCAGCAGCCAAGCGCACCACGAAGAAGGACGACGACTAGATGCTGCTCCCCAAGAAAACGAAGTTCCGCAAGTACCAGCGCGGCCGCCGCCGCGGTTTCTCGAAGGGCCAGACGGCGGTGCAGGCCGGCGACTACGGCCTGAAGGCGCTCGAGAACGGCTGGGTGACGAACCGGCAGATCGAGGCGGCCCGAATCGCGATGACGCGGAAGATCCGCCGCGGCGGCAAGGTCTGGATCAACGTCTTCCCGGACAAGCCGGTGACGCAGAAGCCCGCCGAGACCCGCATGGGCTCGGGCAAGGGCGCACCGGAGCACTGGGTCGCGGTGATCAAGCCGGGGCGGGTGATGTTCGAGCTCGCCGGCGTGCCCGAGCCGCTGGCGAAGGAGGCGCTCCGGCTCGCAGGCCGGAAGCTGCCGATCAAGACCAAAGTCGTGAAACGGGAGGCGGATCTCTTTGCGAGCTAGAGACTTGAGGGATCTCACCGACGAGGAGCTCGACATGCAACTCGCCGACAGGCGGCAGGAGCTCTTCAACCTGCGCTTTCAGGGAGCAACGGGCGCCCTCGACAACACGGCGCGGCTGAAGCTCGCGAAGCGCGAGATCGCCCGCATCCTTACCGTCCGGACCGAACGAGAAGCGAACGCGAATCGAGTGACGAATGGCTGACGAAGAACAGAACGAGCAAACAGAGAACGAGCAGTCCGAAGAGACGGTCTCCGCCCCGGAGGGGCCGGTCGCTCCTGCGGCCGAAACCGAGGAGCCGGCGGCCGAGGAGGCCGTGGCCGAAGAGCCTGCCGCGGAAGAGCCCGCTGCACCCGAGGAGCCTGCGACCGAGGAGCCAGTGGCGGAAGAGCCCGCTGCGGAGGAGCCGCCTGCGCCCGAGGAGCCTGCAGCCGAGGAGGTGCCCGTTGCCGATGCCGAGCCCGCGCCGGATGTCGAGGCCGAAGCGGCGGCTGCCGAAGCCGCAGCAGCCGAAGCTCCGGCAGAAGAGGCCCCGGCTGCCGAGGCGCCCGCGCCGAAGAAGAAGAGAAAGCGCCTGCCGCGGTCGCTGCGGCACCGCCACTCGAAGCCGAAGCGCGAGCGTCCCTCCGAGCGTAAGGCGATCACGCGAGTGTCCAAGCCCGAGCACCCGCGCGGCCGGCGCCAGGAGCGCCGCGGCGTCGTCGTCTCGAGCGGCATGGACAAGACAATCGTCGTCCGGGTCGATGCGGTGAAGGCGCATCGGAAGTACACGAAGGTCGTCCGCCGCTCGACCAAGTTCCACGCCCACGACGAGCAGAACCAGGCAAAGGTCGGCGACGTCGTCCGGATCGTCGAGACGCGCCCGCTCTCGAAGACGAAGAACTGGCGCCTGGCGGAGATCGTGGAGGTAGCCAAGTGATGACGACCCCCTCCCGCGTGTCTCGCACCCGCCAGGGCGCTGCAAAGCCCACCGGCATCCGCCCCGGTTACGCAGTCGCTTCCGTAGCTTCAGGTGATCCTGGGACGCGTATGCGTTTGCGTCCTTTCCAGAGCGGCTTTTCGCGGCCGGCGAGCACGAGCCCCACGGGAGGTGGCCTGTGATCCAGCAGGAATCCCGGCTGCGCGTCGCGGACAACACGGGCGCGCGCGAGATCCTCTGTATCCGCGTCAAGGGCGGCTCGAAGCGCCGCTATGCCCGCGTGGGCGACGTGATCACGGCTACGGTGAAGACGGCGACCCCGCAGGGTGCGATCAAGAAGGGCGAGGTCGTCCAGGCGGTCGTCGTCCGGACGCGCAAGCCGTACGGGCGCGACGACGGCACGTCGATCGCGTTCGACGAGAACGCGGCCGTCATCATCGACAACGCGAACAATCCAAGAGGCACGCGCATCTTCGGGCCGGTCGCCCGAGAGCTGCGCGAAAGGAATTTCATGAAGATTGTTTCCCTAGCTCCAGAGGTTTTGTAAGTGAAAAATGCTGCGCATTTTCCACTTACTGGTTTGTCACATCGCTTCGCTCGTGAGGAGTTGAGATAGGCATGAGTGCCAAAATGAAAGTGAAGAAGGGCGACCTCGTCCACATGATCAAGGGCAAGGACCGCGGCAAGCAGGGTCGCGTCCTCGACGCGCGCCCCGCCGAGCGGCGCGTGATCGTCGAGAACCTGAACACGGTCAAGCGCCACACGCGGCCGAAGCCGATGCGTGACTCGAGCCGGATGGGCGGCACGCAGATGACGCCGGGGGGCGTGATCGAGAAGGCCGCGCCCGTGCCGGTCGCCAACGTGATGGTCGTCTGCCCGACGTGCAACCGGCCGACCCGGATCGGGATGAAGGAGAAGACCGTCAAGGACAAACTGATGCACGTGCGCGTCTGTAAGCGTGCCGACTGCCTGGAGGAGATCGACAAGTGATTACTGCGGCCCCCTCCCGCGTGTCTCGCACCCGCCAGGGCGCTGCAAAGCTCGCTCTGGCCGCGTCCTCCGTCGCGTCCGTAGCCTCCGGCTACGAACACTCCCTGCGTTCTTGCCAGAGCGGCTTTTCGCGGCCGGCGGGCACGAGCCCCACGGGAGGTGACCGCTAATGGCCCGGCCGAGGAAGACAAGCGCCAACGGCAACGGCTACCAGCCGCGCTTGAAGGAGCGCTACGAACAGGAGCTGCGCCCGCAGCTCAAGCAACAGCTCGGCGTCTCGTCACTGATGGACGTCCCGCGCCTCCAGAAGATCACGCTCAACATGGGCATCGGCGATGCGAAGACCGAGGCGAAAGTGCTCGAGAGCGCACTCGATCAGCTGACCACGATCGCCGGCCAGCGCGCGCAGGTGCGCCGCGCACGCAAGTCGATCGCGAGCTTCAAGCTGCGCGAGGGGATGCCGGTCGGCGTCCGCGTGACGCTCCGCGGCGCGCGGATGTGGGAGTTCCTCGACCGCCTCGTCTCGATCGCGCTTCCGCGGATCCGCGATTTCCGGGGCCTCAGCACCCGCTCGTTCGACGGACGCGGCAATTTCTCGCTCGGCATCCGCGAGCAGATCATCTTCCCGGAGATCAACTACGACGACGTCGACACGATTCGGGGTCTCGACGTGGCGATCACGACCACTGCGAAGGACAACGAGCAGGCCGAAGCCCTGCTCCGCGGCCTCGGCATGCCTTTCCCCGGCATGGCTGAGCCTGCGCCTGAAGGAGAAGAAACCTAGTGGCCAAGAAATCTCTCGTCGTCAAGGCCTCGCGCCCACAGAAGTTCAAGGTGCGGAACTACACGCGCTGCCGCCGCTGCGGCCGCCCGCGCGCGGTCTACCGCAAGTTCGGCCTCTGCCGGATCTGCCTGCGCGACCTCGCGCACGAAGGCGCGATCCCCGGCATGACCAAGTCTTCCTGGTGAAAATGCTGCGCATTTTCACCAGCGCCGGTTTGTCCCATCGCTTCGCTCGGGAGAGCTAGGAGAACCCCATGTTGACGGATCCAATCGCAGACATGCTCAGCCGAATCCGGAACGCGAACCGCGCGCTCCACGACCACGTGGAGATGCCGAACTCGCGCATCAAGGAGGAGATCGCCCGCCTGCTGAAGGAGGAGGGCTACATCCGCGACTATCACGTCGAGAACGGCGGCTCCTACAAGCGGCTCGTGATCGACCTCAAGTACAGCCGCAGCCGCGAGCGCGTGATCACCAACCTGAAGCGCGTCTCCAAGCCTGGGCGTCGGATCTACGCACGCAAGGACCGGCTGCCGCGCGTCCTCGGCGGCATGGGCGTCGCGATCCTCTCCACCTCCAACGGCCTGATCACGAGCCGTACCGCCCAGGAGCAGGGCGTGGGCGGCGAGGTGATCTGCTTCATCTGGTGATCCCATGAGTCGAATCGGCAAACAGCCCATCGAGCTTCCCTCCGGCGTCAACGTCGCGATCTCCCCCGGGCGCGTTCAGGTGAACGGACCGCTCGGCGAGCTCTCGCAGAACGTGCCGGCGCGGATGCAGATCTCGCAAGACGACGGCACCATCGTCGTCAAGCGCCCCACCGAGCGCGGCGACGATCGCGCGCTGCACGGGCTGACGCGCTCGCTGGTCGCGAAT
>VAXH01000017.1 GCA_005883955.1 Actinomycetota bacterium
GAAACTACGCCTCAGTTGTCAGCGAGCCGAGAGTTCGTTGCAAAAGTTCCGTTAAGGCTCGATCTCCTTTTCGCAAACGGAATGCGAAGGGCCCTGCGGTCGTTCTAGCAAAAGGACGCGAGCGGCCTTATCTGCGCCTCTCCCCCTCGGCGAAGACGCCGCTCCGTCCATCCCGACGAACTGAAAGGAACCACTCATCAGCACTACTTTGCAACCTGAGATTCAGACCTTGCTCGAGGCCTCCGAAGAGGAGCTCGAGGGGTCTGAGAACGGTACGTTCGAGGCCGAGGCGCTGCCCGCCTCCGCGGACTCGCTCGAGCTGTTCATGAACGAGATCGGCCGCTACCCGCTGCTGACCGCGGCGGAGGAAGTCGCGCTCGCGAAGCGCGTCGAGCGCGGCGACCGCGCGGCCAAGGAGCGGATGATCAACTCGAACCTCCGCCTGGTGGTCCATGTTGCCAAGCGCTACCGGGGGCACGGCGTCCCGTTCGGCGACCTGATCCAGGACGGCGTCATCGGACTCAACCGAGCGGTCGAGAAGTTCGATTGGCGGAAGGGCTTCAAGTTCTCGACCTACGCGACCTGGTGGATCCGCCAGGCCGTTCAGCGGTCCGTCGCCGGACAGGCGCGGACGATCCGCGTGCCCACGCACGTACATGAGCGCCGGCAGACGCTGAACAGGCACGCGCGGAAGCTCGAGACCGAGCTAGGCCGGCCGCCGACGTACGAGGAGCTCGCCAAAGTCAGCGGCTTGAAGCTGCAGCATGTCGCCGAGGCACTCTCGGTCGCCGAGGCGCGAGCCTCGCTCAACTCGCCCGTCGGAGACGAGGACGGAAGCGAGTTCGGGGATCTCTTCGCCGACGAGTCTGCGGAGAGCCCCGAGGAGCTGGCCGAAGACGCCCTGCGCGCCCGAGCGGTGCGTGAGGCCCTCGCTCAGCTTCCCGCCCGTGAACGTCGGATTCTCGAGCTCCGCTTCGGCATCGACGTCGATCCGCATTCGCTGGAGGCGATCGGCGCCGAGCTCGAGCTGACCCGAGAACGGGTCCGCCAGCTCGAGGCCCAGGCTCTCGCCAGGCTCACCAGCACGCTCGGCGCGCTCGAGCCCGCCGGCGAGGACGACGACGACGGTGAGCTGCCGCTCGCCGCTTAGAACAGAGAGGAAAGAATGAAGACCGGAATCCATCCAGAGCTGACGGGAACGACAGTCAGCTGCAGCAACTGCGGCACGACGTACGAGACGCGCTCGACGCGGCCCTCGATCCAGGTCGAGGTCTGCTCGCAGTGCCATCCCGCGTACACGGGCGTGGACCGAACCGTCAGCCGCGGCAGCCGCATCGAGCGCTTCGAACGCAGGCGCGCCCGGGCTGCGGCCTAACCGAAACCGCGATCGAGGGCCCCCACACGCGGGGCCCTCGATGCGCTTAGCTTCCGGACATGGCCGAGAAGCGATTCCTCTCCCCCGACACGCTGCCTGCCCCGTTCGGCTATAGCCACGTCGTCGACTCGCCCGCGGACCGGATCGTCTACATCTCCGGCCAGGTCCCGCTGGACGCCGAGGGGCAACTCGTCGGCGAAGGGGACTTCGAGGCCCAGACGCGGCAGGTGTTCGAGAACCTGACCCGCGCGCTCGAGGCCGCAGACGCCGCCTGGGGCGACGTCGTCAAGCTGAACTACTTCCTCACCGACCTGACCCAGATCACGTCCGTGCGGGCGATCCGCGACCAGTACGTCGACACCGAGCGGCCGCCGGCGAGCACGCTCGTCATGGTGAGCGGGCTCTTCCGGCCGGACGTGATGGTCGAGATCGAGGCCGTTGCCCTGCCGGCGTAGCCAAACGAGAAAACCCCTGCAAACGGGCAGGCTGCTACGCTGAGTCCAACACAGAGCGAGTAACTGGTCGGCAAGAACGCCTCCCATCTACCGTTCACGACAGGTAGAAGGAGGTGTTTTTTTATGGCGACCGGAACAGTTAAGTGGTTCAACGACTCCAAGGGATATGGCTTCATCTCCCCGGAGGACGAGGGCAAGGATTTGTTTGTCCACCACACGTCGATCGCGGGTGACGGCTTCAAGTCACTGAGCGAGGGCGCGAAAGTCGAGTTCGACGCCGCCCAGGGCGAGAAGGGCCCCGAGGCGAAGAACGTCGTTCAGCTGAACGCGTAAGCGAGATCGGGCGCGCGCCGGGCCACCGGCGCGCGCCGTCTCATCACGGCGAAAGGACCGCCTATGCGCGGCAAGATGCTCTGGTTCAACGAGGTCAAGGACCTTGGATTCATCCTCACGGACGAAGGAGAACGGCTCTCCGTCCTCGGTGACGGCTTCGCCGGGGGGAAGCGTCCGCAGGGCCGCTGCGCCCATCTCGAGGTCAACTTCGAGATCGCCGAGACAGACGGCGACCGCCAGGCGGAGAACGTCGTACTCGTCGACGAAGCCGCCCCGCGCCGGGCCCGGCTCCGGGGTCGAGGCGGAGTCAGGCGATGAGCTCCACCAAGCGACAGCAGACGATGGCGAAGCGGAACCGTGAGCGCGCGGTCGAGGAAAAGCGGACGCTCAAACGTCTGAAGAAGCAAGCGGCCAAGGCGGAGAAGGCGGCCGGGGGGCCAGTCCTCGCGGAGCAGCCGGCCGAGGACTCCAGCGAGGCCGAGGCCGAGCCTGATGTCGAGTAACAGCCCCGAGCAGAAGAACTACGCCGAGATCGAACGGCTCGAGAGCCTGCTTCAGACCCTGAGGGAAAGCCCGTCCACGGCACGCGAGACCGAGGCGATCCGGGAGATCGGCCTCGAGATCGCGCTGGCCGTCCGCGAAGTCGGCGCGATGCTGATCAACGTCGGCTGGGAACAGTCGTTCGCCGCCGCCCGCGAATCGGAATAGGCCCCGCTAGACGGTCGCGAACCGCTTGGCGGCGCGTTCCCTGCGGCGCTGCGCCTCGATCTCGCGGTCCTTGGGCGCGGCCGTGGTGACTAGCCCGTCGAGCAGCCGCCTGCTTGCGGCCGCAACGTCGTCGACCGCGCGGGCAAATGCCTGCTCGTTCGCCTGAGAAGGCTTCGTGAAGCCGCTGATCTTGCGCACGTATTGGAGCGACGCGTCGCGGACCTCCTCGTCGGTGGCCGCTGGATCGAAGTTGAAGAGCGTGTGGATGTTTCGGCACATGCCCGAAGCCTACGTGCGCGACTCGGCCACCCGCACGCGCTGAGCTAACGCTTCGAGCAGCGCCCACGCCATCTCGGGATGGCTCTCGACGAGCGGCCGGAAGCTCCAGACCGGCAGCTGGTAGCCGTGCACCTCGGTGTCCGCCGTCACCGTCGCGGTGCGCGCGGACTTGTCGATCAGGTCACGTCGCCGCTCTCGATCACGACGAAGGTCCGGCCGGCCTCGCCCTCCTCGGTGATCGTCTCGCCGGGCGCATAGGTCCGCTCGATGAACTCATCGGCCAGCCGCTGGAGAAAGGCGTCGTCGGCGTCCGCGAACAGCGCGACTCCGCGGATCAGTTGGGTGCTCGGGCCGGGCACGGCGCGGATCCTACAACTCGCCTGCCTTCGCGTAGCGATAGAAGAAGGGACCGAGTCCGCCCTGGCTGATCGCCATGACTAGGACGAGGTGCTGTTCGAGCAGGCCGGCATTCTCGAGCCCGCCTGCCGAGACCGGCTCGTAGCCGACGTCACGGATCAGCTGCTCGGTTACCTCACGGGCCCCGTCCTCGGCCGCGTACAGCTGACTTGGGCGTACCCGTTGCTCGTCGATGTTGTCGTACTGATTGGCGAAGTTCGCGTTGAACGCCTTCGCGACCGGGCCGCCGACGATCGACTTGACCTCGAGGGCCAGCGACTCGAACTCTTCGTTGCGGCCGCCAAAAGGGTTGGTCGCGTCGATTACGACCTTGCCCTCGAGCCCGTTGACCTTTCCCAGCGCGTCGGCGATCTGGGCTGACGGAACGGCGACGAGGACCACGTCGGCGTCAGCTGCATCGCCGCCCTCGCGGCCGAGTCTGTCGACCGTGTGCCCCGCCTTCTCCCAACGATCGGCGAGACCGCCGCCGACGTTGCCCCTGCCGATGACTGTGATCTTCACGTCCAACTCCTCTCTCGGGGAACGCTCTGAATTTACTTGACTGCACAACGAAGGCCGGAAGCAACAGATTCCCCTGCCGAAACCTCCTGCGTGTTGACGGCGGGCCTTTCGAGCCGGGAAGGAATGCTCACGGCCCGGTGGAACGGGGTCATCCCATGCGCCGTCGCGACCGAGGACCGTTCGACGGAATCGCAGGGCCGCAGACTCGGCGCGCGACGAGGCGGTTCCAGCACCGCCACCACCTGGCGCCGGACGGGGTCGCCGGGCCTCGGACCCGGCGGAAGCTCGGCAGTTGGGCCCGATACGAGCTTGGCAACCGGTTGCTCCAGCGCGGCCGGCGCGGCTGGGACGTCGCCGAGCTGCAGTTTCTCCTGCGCCGCAGCGGCATCTTCGTCTCGATCGACGGCAGCTTCGGACCGATCACTCAGGCGGCCGTTGTGGGGACGCAGAAAGGGACGGGCCTGAAAGCAGACGGCGTCGTCGGCCCTCAGACACTCGCCGTCCTCCGCCGCACGCGCGGCCGGATCTTCCGTCTGGGCATTCAGGCAGAGGTGCGCGGACAGATCGACCGCTGGTCCCGCCACTACGGCGTCGACGGCCGGCTCGCGTGTGCGCTCGCCTGGATGGAGTCCGGCCACCAGCCGGGCGTGGTCTCCAGCACGGGCGCCTGGGGCGTGTTCCAGATTCAGCCGGCAACGTGGAAGTACGTCGAGCAGGTTCTCGCCGACCGCCGCTACCCGCGGAACGTCGAGGGGCAGGTGCGAGTCGGCTTGCTCTACCTGCGGCATCTGCTGCAGGGCTTCGGCGACACGCGCACCGCCCTCGCAGCCTGGTACACGGGCCCGGCGCGGGTGCGCAGGTACGGGATCGGCCCCCGCGGACGCTGGTTCGCGGCTGACGTACTCGCGGTTCGCGCGCGCTGCTGATCGGCTCGGCGAAGGTTCCTCCGACTCTGAATGCGTCCCCGTGACCCAGGCCTAGTAACAGTCTGTTACAAGGGATTTCGGCCGCGAACAGACGCCGGGTTTGGCTTGAATAAGGCGTTCAGTGCGGCGTTCTGTTCCGAGGGCTCTTCATTTCGGACCGGGCTTTCTTCGTAACAGACTGTTACGAATCAAAAATCGCCGACCACCCACGTGCGTCGATGGAAGCGGCTGGCGAGCGGGTTGAACGCCGCGACGAACATTCGCTTTGTTCTCGTCGCCGTCTTGTCGGCGGCCCGCGCAGCCTTGAGGTCGGAGCTGTTGTCCGGCGGGCCGCAGCGGTTGCGGGCCGACAGCCAGTCGCTGTAGTGACCGTCCGCGGTGAATGACGCGTGCACGGACTTCTGGAGCAGATCCGACGCACTGAGGGCTTCTTCCGTGCTCGGGACGGACAGCGCAGCGGCCTGCTGCAGAAGGCTTTGCCGGTTGCGCTGGACTCGGTCCAGTCTTGCGAGCGCCGCCTGGGGCGTCAGCTTGCAGTTGAAGGCCCCGCTGACGGCAGCCGCCACCGCGACGCGGCCGTCGTGGGATTGCCCGAGGAAATTCTCGAGCTTGTCGACGAACGAGCGCAGCTCGCCGCTTCCGGACGCGCCCTTCCCGGACGAGCCGCCGCTGGTCAGTGCGACCGCCGCGATCACTGCCGCGATCACGGCCAGCACGAGTGCGGCCAGCACGAGGAACTGAGGCCGACGGGCGAGCGGGACCGGCGCGCCATCCTCGGCTTGCCTCGCCGGCGCGCGCGCACGCTCGAGGGTCGGATCGTGTTGGAGCATCCTCCGCTCCAGCTCCTGCAGCTCGAGGCTCGGCTCGATCCCAAGCTCGTCGCTGAGCGTCTCCCGCGTTCGCCGGTAGAGCTCCAGAGCGGCGGCCTGGCGGCCCGAACGGTAGAGCGCGAGCATCAGCTGCGCGCGCGGCCGCTCCCGGAGCGGTTCGTTTCCGACGAGCTCCTCCAGCTCGGGGATCAGGCGTGTGTGCCGGCCGAGGGCAAGGTCGGCCTCGATCCGCTCCTCCAGCACGGCGAGCCTTGCGTCCTCGAGCCTCGCTCCCGCGTCCCGGGCGAAGGGCTCGGACTCGAACTCGGCAAAAGGCGCGCCGCGCCAGAGCTCGAGCGCCTCGGCGAGGCGCCTCGCCGCAGCCTTGGAGTCGCCGGCGCCGAGGAGCTCCCGCCCCTCCCGGAGAAGCCCCTCGAACCGGTCGAGGTCGAGCTCGCCATCCTCGACTCGCAGCGAGTAGCCCGGCGGCTTCGTCAGGAGCCGATCCGCCCCGAGCGCCTTTCGCAGCTGGGAGACGTAACCCTGGAGCGCCTTCGTCGCCGTTTCCGGCGGGTCGTCGCCCCAGAGGTCTTCGACCAGCCGGCCGACGGAGACAACGCGGTTCCGATCGAGCAACAGGACGGCGAGAAGGGCGCGGGGCTTCGCGGCCGGCAGTCGGACCGGCCGTCCGTCGATGACCGCTTCGACCGGTCCAAGCAGGCGAAATTCCAGCAACCAAGCCATGATCGCACGCTTTTACCGGCGGTTGGATGCCGCTTTACCGCTGCGGTCGATGCTCCGGGCAATCAAGGACGAAAGGAGTCGTCATGAACGCACGGAGAGCAACAGTTTTGACGGTCATCGGCCTGACGGCCCTGGTCGCAGGGATCGGGCTCGGGACCGCTGCGTCAGCGCCGATCAAGTGGGTAGCAGTGCCACTCGGCACACATCAGTTCGGGCACCTGCGGGCACCGGGCGCAATCGTCGCCCAGGCGGGCCCGAACGAGGTCGGCTTCAAGAAGGACGGCAAAGGCTGCGGCTGCACGGACGGCCCGGCGGGGCCCGTGACGTTCGACGTCGCCCGGAACGGCTCGATCTGGGTGCTCGACGTCCTGAACCACCGGCTGCTCGTCTGGCGGGCCGGACGTCCGGCCCGCCCTCGCACTCTTAGTTTGAAGGGGCTCGACGTCCGAGACTTCGCGCTCGGACGAGACGGGACGATCTACCTCTACGCCGTCTACGCCGAGCCGCCGGCCGGCGACAGCGGCGCCAACCTCTGGGCACTGACGCCGAAGGCGAAAGTGCTCTGGCGGGCACACGCCCTGACGGGCAACGCGCTTCGGATCGGCCCGAACGGAGCGTTGTACAGCGTCGGCGTCAAGAGGGCCGGCGCTTGGACGCCGCTCACGACTTCGGCCGGCCGGCCACTCACGCTGGCGCAACAACGCCGAGGGACTACGGCCTCCCAGCCGCTTGCCGGCGGGATGCATGTGATCGCCAACCAGGTCGGTGCGCACGAGGTTCACTTCGCCTTCGCCGACCATGCCGGCGACGTCGTCCGCGCCTGGCGGGTCACGAGCCGCACGCAGATGGCACTTGCAGCCGGCACGCTGACGCCGTCGCTCGTCGGTGGCGACCTGGTCGTGCAGGTCGACGTCTCCCGACAAACAAAAGGCGCACTCCTTTGGGAGCACCAGGTTCTCCGCCTCGCTCCTACGGGATCGCGCACCTCGTTCTCACTGGACGCCAAAGCCGTCTGTTGTAACGACGGCGCGGGAGCGATGACCCTGCTGCGCACTGCTTCGGGCGGCCTCTACCAGCTCCGGACCAATCCGAAGACCGGGCTGAGTGTCGCCCGCTATTCGCTCGGTTAGCTCGACACTCGAGGGCGGCCCGCTAGCAATCTTCAGGCGGCGGGCCGCCTTCGGCGCGCTCGAACTCGATCATCATCCGGCGCAGCAGCGCATTCAGCTGTTTCTTCTCGGCGACGGTCAGCGCGGAGGCTACGAGCGCTTCCTTGCGCCCCTGGACGCCGACCGCCTCCTCGTAGACGCGCTTCCCGTCCTTGGTCAGCTCGACCAGGATTCCGCGACGGTCGTCCGGATCCGGCAACCGGCGTAGGAAACCTGCTTCCTCGAGTCGGTCGAGCCTGTTCGTCATCGCGCCGCTCGAGAGCTCCATGATCCGCCCGAGCCTGCCGGGCGAGCTCCGGTAGACCTCCCCTTCTCGTGAGAGCAGGCCGAGGAGCTTGTACTCGACCCAGTCGAGCTTGAACTCGGCGAGGGTCTCGTCCATCGCGCGCTGGAACCGCCGGTGGAGCCCGCCGATGCGGTCGACGATGCCCTCGACCTCCGGGTCGAGCATCGGCAGCCTTTCCCGGATCGAATCGAGGAATCTGTCGATGTGGTCGCGTTCCTGTGTCTGGGTCTTTGTCGGAGTCATGCCTCTATTCTTGATGTAAAACTTCTTGACGTCAAGCTACCTTCCAGGTAGAGTCTCGACATCAAGTAGTTCGACCTCAAGATACATGAAGGAGGGTGGAGTGCTTCTCTACGACGTCGAGAGTCGAAACATCATCGCTCAGGAGCATGTAGCGCTCCTCCGGGCGGAGGCAGAGAGGAACGCCGGCGAGCAGCGTGCCCGCCGTTGGCTTTCCGAGCATCTGATCGCGGCGGGAATGCGGCTGGCGCCGGAGTGCACCCCGCGTCGTCGGCCGGCCCGCGCCGTCTAGCTTCGCCGACCCGCCTCGAAGCGCTCGAGACCATCGTCCGGGAGCGTCTCCCAGGCCGCGAGCGAGCGGACGTAGATGTGCCCGTCCGGCCGCTTCTCGAACGGCGTGTCGATCGCGCTCAGCCGGACGCTCGTGAACTCCGAGTTCGGCCAGCCGCTCCCGAACAGGTTCGACCCGCACACCGAGCAGAACGTCTTCGCCGAGCCCTCCTCGGGCTGGTACGTGCGGACGAGCTCCTCCCCGGCAAGCAAACGGATCGACTCCGTCCTGACGCCCCCGCTCGCCGTGCCGACGCCGCCCGAGATCTTCTTGCAGGTCGCGCAGTGACAGAAGGACATGCTCAGGAAGTGGTCCGGAAGCTCGAATCGCACGCCGCCGCACTGGCAGCTTCCCCTTAACGTCGCCATGGCCCGAGCCTAGCGCGCGGCGACAGGGTTGACTTTTCCCCGGTTCGGTGGGGGAATCAATCGGATGGGGCGGCCTTGGCAATCGGTGTCCGTGCTCGCAGCGCTCGCGCGCAACGGGAATCTTCGCCGGGTGGAGCTCGCCTGGGGCGCCTCGATCGCGGCCGAATGGACGCACTTCGTCGCACTCGGAGTCTTCGCCTATAACGCCGGCGGCGCTTCGGCCGTCGGAATCGCCGGGCTCGTCCGCATGCTTCCGGCTGCACTCGTCGCTCCCTTCGCGGCGACGCTGGGGGACCGCTTCCGTCGAGAGCGTTTCCTCGTCGTCGTCTCGCTCGCCGGCTCAGCCGCGCTCGGCGGCTCGGCCGCGGCCTACTTCTTCAGCCGCAGCGAGCTGATCGTGTTCGCGCTCGCGGGCGTCGTCGGCGTCACGTCCACGATCTTCAGGCCGGCTCTCCAGGCGACGCTGCCTTCGCTCGCCCGGACTCCGGAAGAGCTGATCGCCGCCAACGGGGCGACCTCGACTCTCGAGAGTCTCGGCACGCTGCTCGGCCCCCTAGTGGCGGGGGTGCTCGTCTCGGTCGCCAACGCCGGGGTTGTCTTCCTCGTTGCCTCGGGTGCGCTGCTGCTCGCCGCCGGCCTGCTCCAGCGAGTGGTGGTCGAAGGCCGCATTCAGACGAAGGCCGCGGCAGCAATGCCAAGGCCGCGCGAGCTCCTTGCCGGCGGCTTCCGCGCGGTCGTGTCAACGCCGAGAACCCGGCTGCTGGTCTTCTTGACTACGGCCCAGTCGTTCATCCGCGGCTGCCTGAACGTGCTGATCGTCGTGGGAGCCTTCCGGCTGCTCGGGGCGGGCGCCGGCGCGGTGGGCTACCTGACCGCCGCGGTCGGGGTCGGGGGCCTGGTGGGGGCCTTCGGCGCGCTCTCGCTCAGGGGCAGGCAGCTCGCTGTGCCCTTCGGCGTCTCCCTCGTCTTCTGGGGCCTTCCGATCATCCTGGTCGCGGCCTGGCCCAACATTGCGGCGGCCGTGTTCCTCTTGGCCGTGGTGGGGGCGGCCAACAGCGTCGAGGACGTCGCCGTGTTCACGTTGCTCCAGCGCGTGATCCCCGACGACGTCCTGACCCGCGTGCTCGGCATTGTCTGGGGCCTCGCGATGGGAGCGATCGCGATCGGTTCCGTGGCCGCTACCGGGATCGTCGCGCTCGTCGGCTCGCGCTCGGCCTTCATCGTGGTCGGCGCGATCCTGCCGCTGGCGACTCTGACCGTCTGGCGGCAACTCACCCGCATCGATCGCGAGATGCTCCCACCCACCGACGAGCTCGCGATCGTCGAGAGCGTGCCCATGTTCGCGCCGCTCTCGATCGCTGCGAAGGAGCACATGGCGGGCCGGCTCGTCGAGGTCCCCGTGACCGCGGGCGAGGTCGTGGTCCGCGCCGGCGACCCAGGCGACCGCTTCTACATGGTCGCCGACGGAGCGCTCGAGGTGACCAACGGCGTCAGCGCCAAAGCCCGCCGCGGCGACTTCTTCGGGGAGCTCGCGCTGCTCCGTGACATCCCGCGAACCGCGACGGTGATCGCGACCACGCGGTCACGTCTCTATGCGCTCGAACGGGACGACTTTCTCGCGGCCGTGAGCGGCCATTCCGCCGTCCGCGCGGCCGGAGACGCCGTTGTCGAGGAGCGCTTGCGTTCCGACTGAGCTCAGAGAAGCGAGCGAACGGCTTCGACGATGCGCGGCCACTCGCGCGCCTCGGGATCGATCGGCTCGAAGTGAGCCGCGCCCTCGAGCGGGACGAGATCCGCTTCGCCCTCGGCGGCCTCGACATAACGCTCACTCATCGCGTACGGCACCTCGGCGTCCTTCGTTCCGTGCACGAGGATCTGGCGGATACCGAGCGGAAGCAGCTCACGCGGCGACGCATCGGCGTAACGATCCGAGATCTCGCCGGGCATCCCGGCCATGAACGTGGCGACGGCGCCCTCGGGGCCGACCCGCTCGGCCGACTCGCGCAAGTCCGAGACTGCCGCGAGCGCGACGACGGGACGCCGCGTGTGCTTGGCCGCGTAGAGCGCGAGCTGCCCTCCGGCGGAGTGGCCCACGAGGACGACACGCTCCGGGTCGAGCGGGTAGCGCTCGACGAGCTCGTCCACGAAACGGGCCGCGGCCGCCACATCCACGGCCGCGCCGGGCCACGTCCCCTCGACGTCGCCTCGGCTTCGATACTCCACGTTCCAGGTCGCGATCCCGGCGTCGCCGAGGGCGATGCACATGTGGCCGGTGTGGATCAGGTTGTACGTCGCCTTCCAGGCGCCGCCGTGGACGACGACCGCGAGCGGCCACAGCCGGTCGACACTCGGTAGGCGCAGGTCGCCGAACTGCTTCGGCTCCGGCCCGTAGGCGAACCGTGCGTCGGCCGCGGGCGGCGGCGGGTCGAAGAGGATCTCCTCGCTGTTCCGCGTCACCGTTACCAGAGGCCGGGGACCAGCCGCGCCGTGCTGCGCGCATAGTCCCGGTACGAGTCGCCGAGCGCGCGGGTCAGCTCGGCCTCCTCGAGGCGGATGCGCGGGACATAGGCGGCGGCCACGATCGCTACCCAGACGAGCGCGCCCACCCAGCTGCCGATTGCGAGTCCAACGCCGAGGTAAGAGATCAGCGTCCCGGCGTAGGCCGGATGACGGAGCAGGCGGTACGGCCCGCCGCGCCAGACGACGTGATCGTTCTGAATCATCACGTCGCGTTGGAAGAAGCGGCCGAGGCTCCAGACGGCCCAAATGCGGAGCAGCACCCCGAGCCACGCGATCGCGATTCCGAACACCAGCGTCGTCCAGGTGTTTGCGCCGAAGCGAAGCGACGGCACGTTGATCGCAATCAACAGGCAGGCCGTCAGGCCGATGGCGGCGCTCCAGACGAGGAGCCGTTTCGTCCCGCGGTCGGCAGAGTCGCCGCCATGGCTCCGGCCCAGCGTGGTTGCCGCGAAGCTCTCTCCGAGGCCGCGCAGACGCGCGCCCCGCCTACCGCGGCCCTGGCCGAGATGGGTGGCGATCGTCTCGGCGAGCACGGCGGCGATCGCCGTGCCATAGAGAAGCCCGCGCGCCGTGATGTCGTCGGAGATCAGTAGCGGCACGCAACGATCATAGGATTCGCCGCGTGATCGACCCGCTCGAGCGCTGGCGACAGTACGGGGAGAAGCCCGACTACGCCGGACTGCTTACGTTCGGGACGCTCCGGTACACGCAGGACCCGGCCGAGCTCAGCGGCGTCGACGTGGCGATCGTCGGCGCGCCGGTCGACGACCTCGTCTCCGATCGGCCGGGGGCCCGCTTCGGCCCACGCGCGATTCGTGCCGCGAGTTGCCCGCCGGGGCCGCACCTCGAGGCGAACGTCAACGCGATGGCCGAGCTGCGGATGGTCGACTACGGCGACGCGCCGGTCCTCCCCGCTGACGCGGCCCGAACGCACGAGGCGATCGAGCGCACGGTCGGCGAGGTCGTCGCCGCGGGAGCGATCCCGATCGTTCTCGGCGGCGACCACTCGATCGCCGAGCCCGACATTCGCGCCTGTGCCGGGAGGCACGGCCCGCTCGGGCTCGTCCACTTCGACACGCACACGGATACCGGCACCGAGGTCTTCGGCGTCGAGGTCTCACACGGGACGCCGATGTTCCGGCTCGTCGAGCAGGGGCACGTCGACCCGAGGCGCTACGCCCAGATCGGCCTGCGCGGCTACTGGCCCGGTGCGAAGGAGTTCGCGTGGCAGGAGGAGCAGGGCATCACCAGCTTCTTCATGCACGACGTGCGGGAGCTCGGAATCTCAGCCGTGGTGGAGCGCACGCTCGAGGTCGTCGGCGACGGGCCGACCTACGTGACCGTCGATGTCGACGTGCTCGACCCTGCCTTTGCGCCCGGGACCGGAACGCCGGAGCCGGGCGGGATGGCGAGCGGGGACCTGCTCTGGGCCTGCCGCACAGTCGCGCAGCGGCTCGAGCTCGTAGGCGCCGAGGTCGTGGAGGTAATCCCGACGGCAGTGGGCTCGTCCGACATCACGGCGCTGGTCGCCGACCGGATCGTGCGCGAGCTATTGACCGGAATCGCGCTGCGTCGCCGCGGCTGACCCGTCCGGCCTAGGCGTGTCCCCGTGCCTGGCACCAAAACCGGTCGGGGACATGTCCACGTAACGTCGCCGTTTTAGCCTCTGTGCAGCGGTTTTGTCACTTCGGAACGTGTCCTCATGCCTGGCACCGAGGACACGCCTGGCAGGGACAGTCCACTGCGTCGTCAACGGAACAGATCGCGGTCCGGCGGCATCACCAGCTCGCTCGCGGTCCCTTCGCCGCTCGCGTCGAAACCTCGGACGACCGCGACCGCGATCCCCTCGAGCTTGCCGCGGACGAGCTCCGCGGCGCCTGCGAGCTCGTCGGCGACGGCGATCACGGTCGCATGCAGTTCGTAGCCGGCGGCGTCGCGCTTGCCGTGCAGGTCCACGAGCGGCCGGAGACCGGCACAGCCGATCGCGACGTCGGTGGTTCCCTGACGCCAGGCGCGGCCGAAGGAGTCGCTGACGATCACGGCAACGTCTACACCGGTCAGCTCCCGCAACCGGACGCGCAGCCGGTCGGCGGACGCATCGGGATCCTCCGGCAGCAGAACGACGGCGTCCGGCTCGGGCGCGTTCGAGGCATCGACGCCGGCGGAGGCGCAGACGAAGCCGTGCCGGGTCTCCGCGATGACGAGCGGCGGCCGGGTTCGGACGAGGCGCGCGCTCTCGCGCAGGATCACCTCGAGCCGGCGGGGATCCTCCTCCCCGGCCAGCTCGCGCGCCTGGGCGGATGGCTTGACCTCGGCGAGCCGCACAATGCGACCTTCGGCCTTGGAGACAACTTTGTGCGCGACAACGATCACGTCGCCGTCCTCGAGCTCCACCGCAGCCGCGATCAGCTGGCCGACGTCGTCTCCCTCGCCCACCTCGGGCAGCCCCTTCACCGGGATCACGCGCAGCTCGCCGCGAAGACTTTGCAACAGACTGTTACTTGTCGGGGATGCCGGTGAGCCTGAGCCCAGCGTGAGCCCGGTAGCGCTTGTTGACGGTCAGGATCACCGCGGTCATGGCCTCGAGCGCCCGCGAGTTTGCGAGCGGGCCGGCGTCGAGCGCACGGCCGCCGATGAGCTTGCCCGCGAGCTCGAGCGCCGGTTCCTTCGCGCGCGGGTCGTCGCCGCAGATCAATGCGTCCTGGTCGAGCAGCTCTTTCGAGGCGAGATCGATCGCCGAGACGGACTGCAGGCCTGACGCGACGGGCGCTTCGATCGCCTCGGCGAGCTCCTCGGCCAGCGACCGCTCGTCACGCGCAGGCAGGATGCCGCTGTCGGTGAAGAGGACGTCGCTCGCGACACAGAGCACGGGCGTGGTGCCGATTGCCCGCTTCAGCTCGCGGGCGGTGTCGATCGCGGCGTTCGACTTGACGGCGAGGACGACGAGGTCGGCGCCCTCGACGATCTCCTCGTTGCTGCCGCCCCGCACGCCGAGCTCGGCCCCCCGCTCCCACCCGCGCTGGTGGTCGCGGGAGCCGACCGCGATGTCGAAGCCGAGGTCGCGGAGGCGCGCGGCAAGCGCCCGCCCGAAGGCGCCGGTGCCGCCGAGGATCGCGACGTTCACGCGGGAACGAGGCCGAGAACGGTTCGGACGAGCTCGGCTCTTGCGTCCGGCTCGGACATCAGCGTGCGGGTGACGAGCGGCCGTACCCCGCGCTCTGAGACGGCCTCCGCATCGTCCGCATCGGCCACATCGAGGACGAGCGCGCCGATCAGCCCCTTGTAACAGTCTGTTACTTGGCCGGCGCCCGTCCCGCCGGCCAGGCTCGTGAACATCGCGTCCGCCGGCCCCTTGACGGCGCGGCCGCCGATCAACGGACTGACCGCGACAACGCGGTCGCGCCGACGCTCGACCGCGGCCCTGATGCCCTCGATCGCGAGGATCGGCCCGATGCTGACGAAGGGGTTGCTCGGCGCGATTGCGATCAACTCGGCCGCCTCGAGCGCCTCGAGCACGCCCGGCGCCGGCCCTGCCTCGCCGGCACCGTCGTAGACGACCTCGTCGGCGCGATCCCTGTGGCCCCGGGCGACGAACCATTCCTGGAACTCGAACTCGCCCGCAGGCGTTCTGATCCGCGTGCGCAGCCGGTCGTCGGTGGCAGGGAGCAAGGCCAGTTCGAGCCCGACGGCGCGGGCGATCTTCTCCGTCACCGACGACAGCGGCTCGCCGCGGCGCAGCGCCTCCGTGCGGACGAGATGAAGACCGAGGTCGCGGTCGCCAAGCTGGAACCAGGTCTCGCCGCCGAGCCGCTCGATCGTGTCGAGGGCGTTCCAGGTCTCCCCTGCGCGGCCCCACCCGCGCTCACGGTCGCCGAAGCCGGCGAGCGTGTAGAGCAGGGTGTCCAGGTCGGGGGAGACGTGGAGCCCGTGCACCTCGAGGTCGTCGCCGACGTTGGCGATCACCGTCACGTCGCTCGGCGGCAAGACCTCCGTCAGCGCCTGCACGAACCGGGCGCCGCCGACGCCGCCTGCCAGGACGGCGATCCTCATCTCGCAGCGAAGCGGAGGCTCTCGAGTGCGGCTCGCGTTCTGGCGCCCAGGCGCCCGTCGAGCCGCTCGAGGTCGCTGAGCGCGTCGACGTCGTCCGTGAGATTCGGGATCTCCGCGAGCCGCGACGGCGCCAGAGCGAGGAATCGCTCCGCGCTGCCCGGCCCGTAGAGCGGCTCGAAGAGCCCCGGCGCGGCGAGGCCCAGCGCGTTCGTCGTGCCGTCGGGTGCCGCCGCGACGGCGATCCCCTCCGGCGGGATCGAGCCGAGCAGCGCCAGCAGGTCGCGCGGAGTGGCGGCCGGGAGATCCGCGTTGACCACGAGCACCGGCGTCTCCTGCACGTCCGACAGAGCGGCCTCGACGGCAGCTCCCTGGCCGCGGCCTTCCGCAACGATCGTCCGCCCGACCTCTTCGGCGGCCACAACCACGTCCGCGAGCATCGCCCGGGCCAGCTCGGCCCGGAGCGGCTCAGGGAGCCGCTGCTTCGCGTCCTCGCCGCGGAACGGAATCACGATCGTCGGCACGGGCAAGGACACTATCGAGGTGAGTGCGTCTGGGAACGCAGCTCTGGCCGACCGGCTCGAGTCCTTCGCAGCGCTGCTGGAGCTTGCGGACGACCAGTACCACGCGGTGCGGGCCTACCGGCGAGCCGCCGAGGTGATCCGCTCCACGCCCGCGCCCGTGGCGGAGCTCGTGCGCTCGGGGCGCGCGCGTGAACTGCGCGGGATCGGGCCCGGAATCGAAGGGAGGCTGCGCGAGCTCGTCGAGACCGGAGACATTCAGGAGCTCGTCGACCTGGAGCGCGAGCTCGCGCCTGAGCTGATCGGGCTCGGACGCCTGCTCGGGATCGGCGCCAAGCGCGGCGTCGAGGTCGGCCGGGCGCTCGGGATCTCGACGCTGGAAGAGCTCCGCGAGGCGGCGGCGGAAGGCCGGTTGCAGGAGGTGCCTGGGATCGGGCCTCAAACCGAGCGGAAGCTGGTCGAGGCGCTGCGTGCCACCCTGCGGCCGAAGCCGCCCCACGGGCTCCTGCTGAACCGCGCCTGGACGCTCTCGCAGTCGATCGCCGATGCCTTCGGCGCCGAGGTGGCCGGCGACCCGCGCCGCTTCAAGGACTCGTCCGAGCGGCTCGCCGTCGTCGCCTGCGCGGACGGGCCGAAGCCGCTGTTGGACGAATTCGAGCGCCTGCCTCAGATC
>VAXH01000058.1 GCA_005883955.1 Actinomycetota bacterium
CGCGTCCAGCCGACCGCGCGGCCGGACGTCTGGGAGGTGCAGGGCCGTGGCGAGCTGCAGCTTGCGGTGCTCGTCGAGATCATGCGCCGCGAGGGTTTCGAGCTGACGGTCGGCAAGCCCGAAGTGCTGACCCGCGAGATCGACGGCAGGAAGCACGAGCCGGTCGAGCGGGTCGCGATC
Source organism: Actinomycetota bacterium (assembly GCA_005883955.1). Taxonomy (GTDB): domain Bacteria; phylum Actinomycetota; class Thermoleophilia; order Gaiellales; family Gaiellaceae; genus 13-2-20CM-68-14. The sequence continues at coordinate 181 of VAXH01000058.1, forward strand.
GACGTGCCCGAGGACTACATCGGCGTCGTCACGCAGTTGCTGTCGCTGCGCAAGGGAGCGCTGCAGCAGATGGTCAACCACGGTACCGGTTGGGCGCGGATGGAGTACCTGGTGCCCGCGCGCGGCCTGATCGGCTTCCGCACCGAGTTCCTGACCGAGACCCGCGGGACGGGGATCATGCACCACGTCTTCGAGCGCTGGGGGCCGTGGCATGGCGAGCTGCGGACTCGGCCGACCGGGTCGCTCGTTGCAGATCGTCGCGGCCAGGCGACGGGCTTCGCGATCGCAGCGCTGCAGGAGCGAGGCTCGCTGTTTGTCGCACCGCGCGACGAGCACTACGAGGGAATGGTCGTCGGCGAGAACGCCCGCGCCGAGGATCTCGACGTCAACGCCGCAAAGGAGAAGAAGCTGACGAACATGCGGTCGGCCACAGCCGACGAACTGGTGCGGCTGATCCCGCCACGGCCGCTGTCGCTCGAGCAGGCGCTCGAGTTCATCCGCGACGACGAGTGCGTCGAGGTGACGCCGAAGAGCATCCGCCTGCGGAAGGTCGAGCTCTCGGCGCAGAAGCGCCAGTCGCAGGCCTCAAGGCGAAAGCGCGAGCGGGACGCGACGCCGGCCTAAAACCCGCGGCCCGTCAGTGTTCGAAGGCGCCGCCGGCCTTCTTCTTCGCCTTTTTCTCCTGGCGCTTTTCCTTCAGCGTCTTCTGTGCAGCCTTCTTCGCTAGCTGCTTCGGTTTCTGCTGGCCCTTCACGAGGCTCCTCTCGTCGGCTTGCTGGGTTCCATTCAAGCCCAATCGCAACTTTTCCTCCAGTCGGCCGGCGCGAGCCTGACCCCAGGTCGCGGCTGACGAGAACTCGTTTCTGACACGGTTTGGTCACACTTTGTGGCCTTTAAAGCCAGGTGTCCGACACTGGTTTTCGGCAAGCGGAAAGCGTGTCTAAGGTGGGACGATCTTTCCACCCCGAGCTCGCGCGCCGCTCTTGACATGCTTGACGCTTGACGGTCCTGACGGCTACGCTCGATCCATGACAGCGGCACTCGCGGAAGCTGCGAAGACCTTCGAGCAGACGCTCTCCGAGCTCGGCATCACCGGCAGAGAGCGCGAGGTCGATCCCTCGGCCCTCGGCCGCCGCGCCGCTCTGCTCGCGGCCTCGGACGTTGTCTGGCACAAGCACCTCGGCCCCATGTACTCCTCGAAGCAGGTGCGCGAGGTGATGGGACGCGGCACGCGGCAGTCGGTCAGCGAGCTGGCGAAGCGCGGCCGCCTGCTGGCGCTCCCCGAGGAGGACGGCCGTCTCGCGTTCCCCGGCTTCCAGTTCGGACGAACCGGCAAGCGGCTGCCGGCGCTGGAGCGGATCCTCGAGATCTTCAACGGGGCGGTCGAGACGCCGTACACGGTCGCTTCCTGGTTCGTCACGGCCGAGCCGCGGCTCCAAGGAAAGACCCCCGCCGCCTGGCTGCGGGCCGGCCGCCCGACCGAGCCGGCGCTCGAGGCAGCAACGCGATACGCGCAGCGCCTGCGGCGGTAGCGCTTGAGCCCGCTCGGGCTCCCGCCCGACGAACTGAGCCGGTTCCCGTCGTTCGACGTCGACCGCCGCCGCTCGCTCTACCGCATCCACCGCAACAATGTCGGGCCTTGGTGGTTTTCAGGTGACGGCTCGGGACGATTCGACCTGCGCGACGGCCGCGGATCGTGCTACCTCGCCGTCACCCCGCTCGGCGCGTTCATCGAAGTCTTCCGTGTAGCGACCGTTATTCCCGAAGCGGAGGTTGATGCGCGCTCGCTGAGTAGCCTGGTCCCCCCGACGCGAACGAGGCTCGCCGACTGCACCGTCAGCGCCGCGCGGAAGTTCGGGATCACCGGCGCGATCCATACGCAGCCGGATTACACCGTTCCGCAGGCGTGGGCGGAGGCATTCGCGACCGTCGGCTTCGGGGGCATTCGCTACCGCCTCAGCCACGACCCGGCCCAGCGCGAGCTCGGGATCGTCTTGTTCGGGGCGGCGGGCGAGCAGTCGTTGTCCGTTCGGCGGACAGAGCCGGTCCCGGCGAGCGTGATCGAAGCCGCGCGCCAGCGGTTCGGCCTCGTCGTGGCTCCTGCCCCGACCTAACTACGATCGCCGGATGCGACGACGGCCGAACAGGCTCGACCGGCTCCCTGAGCAGTACTTCGGAGCGCTGCTCGCTCGCGTCACCGCTGCGGCGGCACTCGAAGGCGAGGCGATCGTCGACCTCGGGCGCGGGAACCCGGAGACCGGACCGCCCCAGCACGTCGTCGACACGCTCGCCGAGGCGGCCAACCGGCCCACGGCCCACGGTTACGCGCCGTTTCGGGGGCTCCCCGAGCTGCGGGCCGCGATCGCCGACCGCTACGCCACCGTCTACGGCGTCGAGCTCGAGCCGGACACTGAGGTCGCGATCGTGCCGGGGACGAAGACGGCGATTGTCGAGCTCTCGCTGGTGCTCGCGGAGCGCGGCTCGACGGTCGTGCTTCCCGATCCCTGGTATCCGGATTACCCCTCCGGGCCGGCGCTCGCGGGCGCGGCGCTGGCGACAGTCCCACTCGATCCGCTCGACGGTTGGCAGCCCGACTTCTCCCGCGCGCCGCGCGAGGACATCGCAGCCCTTTATCTCAACTACCCGTCCAACCCGTGCGCGGCGGCCGTGCGCGACGGAACGTTCGAGCGCGCAATCGACTACGCGCGCGAGACTGACGCAGCCCTCGTTCACGACTTCGCGTACGCCGACCTGCTCTTCGACGGCCGCAAGCCCCGCAGCTTTCTCGCGACGCCGGGAGCGAAGGACGTCGGCGTCGAGATGTTTTCGATGTCGAAGTCGTACGGAATGGCCGGCTGGCGGCTCGGCTTCGTGCTCGGCAACGCAGAGATCGTCGAGCGGATCAACCTGCTGAATGACCATTCCCGCGTCGGCATCTTCCGTCCGGTCCAGGAGGCCGGGATTGCCGCGCTGACCGGCCCGCAGGACTCCGTCGCCGAGCGGGCGGCGACCTACGAGCGGCGCCGCGACCGAGTGCTCGAGGTCGTGGACGCGGTCTCGGAAGGCACGTTCTACGTCTGGTTCAAGCTGCCTGAGGGCCTGACGAGCAAGCAGTTGCTGACCGAGCATCGGCTGGCGCTGGCCCCCGGCGAAGGCTTCGGCCCGAGCGGCGCCGGCTGGGCGCGAATCTCGCTCGCGGTCACGGACGAGACCCTCGAGGTCGGGCTGGAGCGCTTGCGGTCGGCACTGCCGAGCTGACCCTCACTTCATTTCGTATAGTGCCCTCACTTCAAAAACTAAAGCGAGGAGGGCGCGAGCATGAGCGTGATCGACGAGCTAATCGGAAACGCAGGTTCGTACGCTGATTCCTTCGACAGCGGTGACCTGCCGCTGCCTCCCGCGAAACGGATTGCGATCGTTGCGTGCATGGACGCCCGCCTCAACCCCTACGGGCTGCTCGGGCTGCACGAGGGGGACGCGCACGTGATCCGCAATGCCGGCGGCGTCATCACCGACGACGAGATCAGATCGCTGTCGATCTCACAGCGGCTGCTTGGAACCGAGGAGATCATGCTCATCCACCACACGGACTGCGGAATGCTGACCTTCGGCGATGACGAGTTTCGCCGTCAGGTCCAGGAGGACACCGGCATCAAGCCGGAGTGGGCCGCGGAGTCGTTCACCGATCTCGAAGAAGACGTCCGTCAGTCGATCGCGCGGATCAAGGCGAGCCCCTTCGTCCCGAACAAGGAGCACGTCCGCGGCTTTGTCTACGAGGTGGAGACCGGAAAGCTGCGGGAAGTGAATTAAGAGTCGCAACGGGTTGTAGTGCAGAGAGGGACAGTCCCATTCGGGGCCAGTCCCTCCTCCTACTCCGCGGTCAGCCTGACCGCGCCGTCGTCCTCGAGCGTCCAGTGGGGATTGTGGGCAACCTCCCAGGGGTGGCCGTCGGGATCGATGAAGACGCCTGAGTAGCCGCCCCAGAAAGTCTCCGCCCCGCGCCGCGGGATCGTCGCGCCGGCGGACTCTGCTTCGGCCAACACGGAGTCGACCTCAGCGGGCGAGCGCGCGTTGTAGGCCAGCGTGATCCCTCCCCAGCCGCCCCTGTCCTCGACAGCCGAGTCTTCCGCTAGTTGCTCGCGCCCCCAAAGCGCCACGATCATGCAGCCCGCCTGGAAGAAGACGACGTCGTCGGCCGGCGCGGCGCCCGACTTCCAACCGAGCGCCTCGTAGAACCGGCGGGACCGCGCCAGGTCGCGGACGCCGATGGTGACGAGGCTCAGACGCTGGTCCATGACGGGTATTTCTAACGGGCGACGAACTTCCGTGCCTCGCGCATGTAAGCGGCGCACGCATCCTCGTCGGCCGGGCTCAAGCCGACCCACTCTCTCATCGGCCGGCCCTTGCCGGCATCGAAGGCCCGTCCCTCGCCGCTCCCGATCAGCTCGGTTACGCGATCTGCCGGCAGCTTGACCACGAGCTGACCGTGCGCCACGAAGGCGAAGAACTTCCCGGCACCCGGATCCCTGAGCCCTGTGGCCGAGAGCATCTTGCCTCGCTCGACGCCCCGCAGTCGCTTTGCGGCGCGGTCGAAGAGTACGTCGACGTCAGTACTCGTCATGGCGTCGCACCCAGGACTGGCTTTGGTCGCCCTCGTCTCGCCCTTTCGGGACGAGGTCGAGATAGTTGTAGGCAGTGTTGAGGAGGTCGATTCCGCGCGCGTATGCCGAGTACGTGTGGAAGGTCGAGCCGTCGGCCTTCGCAAACACGCTCATGCCCTCGCGGTCGGGGATCCTCGGCGGCAGAGAGCCGTAGTTGTAGATCTCCTGATCCTGCTGCTCCGGTGTAAACGCGACCCCGTAGTCGAAGTTGAAGTCCGTCCCGCCCGACGAGACCCAGTGGAAGTCCCACCCCATCCGCTGCCGGTAAGCCTCCAAGCTCTCGATCGGCGCCCGCGAGACGGCAGCAAAGGAGACGTCTCGCGCGTTCAGGTGGATCACGTTCGGATTGAAGTTGTCGGCCCAGAACGAGCAGCTCTTGCAGCCGGCTTCATCGTCCGGCCCGAACATGAAGTGGTAGACGATCAGCTGCCCGCAACCGTCGAAAAGGTCGCTCAAGGTCTCCTTGCCGTCGGGTCCGTCGAATCCTTGGCGAGCAGCTCCCTGCGCGCCTCGAGCCACTCGTCGTGGCCGACGACGTTCACATGCCCTCCGGCCCGCGGTCTTCGCCGGGGTCGTCGCCGCGACCGGCGATCACCAGCCGCGAAAGGTAGTGATCCCAACCGTGGGCGTGACTCTGGGCAGCCTCCGCGCTCGGGAGTCCGTAATGGCGGAACTTCAGCGTCGTCCCTTCACCGCTCGGCTCGAGCTCGAACTCGATCGTGCTCGACCCCTCCGGCACAGGGTTCTCCTGCCCGCCCTCGGCCTCCCAGCCGAACGTGTGGACGAGCCTTCGCGGCGGGTCGAGCTCGACGAACTCGCCGCTCGCGATGTGTCCCTGGATCACGTCGACGCGATACTGGCCGCCGGGGCGCGGGTCGAGCCAGGCCCGGCTCCCGAACCAGCGCGACAGCTTCTCCGGGTCGACGAGGAACTCCCAGACGGTCTCGGGGCTGGCGTCGATCGCGAGCTCGCGCTCAACCGTCGTCTCAGTCGTCGTTTCCACGCTTCTTCTCCTCCTTTTCTGCCTCGCGCTTGAGTGCGCTGAGGCGCTCGTCCCAGAACTCCTCCAGGAATTCCTTCAGCTCGGCGAGCCCTTCCGGGCGGGCCCGGTAGAGCCGCCTCGTGCCGTTGCGTCGCTCGCTCACGAGCCCCGCCTCCTTGAGGACATTCAGATGCTGGGAGACCGCCGGCCTCGTCACGTCGAAGTGCGCAGCGATCTCGCCTGCCGAGAGCTCGCCCTCGCGCACCAGCGTGAGGATCTGGCGTCGGCGGGGAGCGGCAATCGCTTTCACGGCGGCTTCCACGGCCGCATATTTAAGCAGACGCTAACGTAAGACGCAACTTAAATTCTTGCGGCCAAGGAGCACTGAATACGGTTGCGGCGTGCGAGAAGGAAAGGCTCCGTTCGTGCTCAACGGCGAGGTCGCCGAGACGTGGTACCGAATCGACGGCGACCTCAGCCCGGGCGACGCCGATGCGCCTGCCCCGCTGATCACGCTCCACGGCGGCCCCGGCGCGACGCACGACTACCTGCTCGTCCTCGCGAACCTCGCGCAGGACGGCCGCGCGGTCGTCTTCTACGACCAGATCGGCAACGGTCGGAGCACGCACTATCCCGAACGCGGCGCCGACTTCTGGACGGTCGACTTGTTCGTCCGAGAGCTTCACAACCTCGTCGAGGCGCTCGGGATCGCCGACCGGCACCACGTGCTCGGCTCCTCCTGGGGCGGCTTTCTCGGGCAGGAGTACGCGCTGACGCGCCCACCCGGACTGAAATCGCTCGTGCTGACAGACACCGCGGCATCGTTCCCGGATTTCCTCGCCGAGGCGAACCGCCTGCGCGGCGAGCTGCCGCCGGAGGTCGAGGCGACGCTCAAGCGCCACGAGGAGGCGGGGACGACCGACGATCCGGAGTACGAAGAGGCCTGCATGGTCTTCTACCGCCGTCACCTCTGTCGCCTCGATCGGTGGCCGCAGGAACTGATCGATGCGTTCGGGTGGATCGAAAAGGACCCGACCGTCTACCACACGATGAACGGCCCGAGCGAGTTCCACGTGATCGGCTCGATCAAGGACTGGCAGGTGAAGGACCGGCTCGGCGAGATCGAAATCCCGACGCTGCTCACCTCGGGCCGCTACGACGAGGCAACGCCCGCGCTGCAGGAAACCCTGCACGATGGCATCCCGAACAGCGAGTGGGTGCTGTTCGAGGAGTCTTCGCACACGCCCTTCGTCGAAGAGCCGGAGCGGTACAGGCAGGTCGTTGGCGAGTGGCTCGCGAGGCACGACTAGGGTCGATCGGCTTTCACGGCAGTCCCCCGCAAGCAAGCGCTGAGGACACGGCTGAAGCTCCCCTGTTCGGGGGCTGCCCTACGACGCCCGGCGGTTAAGTGGCTTGATTCGCGAAGACGCGGCGGGTCCTGCGGATCGCGTATGCGATCGCAAGGGCAAACAGCGGCAGGACGATCTCGAGCGCGTACAGCCCGAGCAGTCCGTACAGGAGCAACGCCGTTCCACCAAACCCTCCTAGCGCAACTCGCGGGCGACCTCCGCCGCGATCCGCCGGGCCAGCTTGTCCGCCCCGCCGCGTCCGCGGCGGCGGCGGGGCGGCGGGATCGGAATGTCCTCGAGTCTCGGCGCCGGATGGCCGTTCTCGATCCGCAGCCGCTCGATCAGCTCGGATGCCGCCTCGCGCGTCTTCGGGAACTCCTCGCCCGCTTTCTCGCACAGCGCCGCGGCCAGCGCGTAGATCTGCCGCACGGTCGGTCGCACGGCGTCAATCCAAGCAGAGACCGTGCGATCCAACTGTGCGAAACTGTGCCTTTCAGGCCTCGCGGCGATGCGAGGCGGCGAGCTCCGGGAGCGCAGACTCGTCGATTGCGTCTGCCGGCACGACGGCCACGCGAATCGGCGTCTTCGCCCAGACGGTCGCTGTCCGCTTGCCGCCTTCGAGCAGCGCGCGCTCGCCGAGCAAGGCGCCGGGACCGATCTCGGCCACGACATCGCCTTTGACTTCGATATCGACGATCCCGTCGAGGAGCAGGAAGAGCTCCCCGCCTTCCTCGCCCTCGGTCATCAGCGCCTGCCCCTGCTCGAGGTTGCGCCGCTCGAGGCGCTTGCCCTCTCGCATGATCGAGGCCGAAAGCTCGCGCTCGAGGCCGGACTCGACCGCGGTCGTCAGCGCCGGCGAATCCTCCACGCCCCACGGCGTGTTCTTGCCGTGCGATTTCTTGTACCACTCGCCGAAGTCGATAGTCCCGGATTTCTCGACGAGCTTGCCGTCGTCGTCGTAGAGCCAGTGGCGCGGGAACGGGCTCGCGCCTTCGAACGAATGCTCGGCCGTGCCGTCCGAAGTGATCGTCAGGGCGAGCGTCGTCCACGCGGAGGCTGACTTGATCCGGAAGAACGGCGGGCCGCTGACGCGCCTCGGCGCGGGCAGACCCATATGGCCGCCGGCGGACTGCCTGAACTTGACCCAGCCGTCGCCGACCTCGGGCTCCGACTGGAGCAGCGGATACTGCACGGCCGGAAACGCCAGCTCGCGCCGCCCGAGCTTGATCCGGGTGACGCCGATATAGCCGCCGCCGGAGTAGCCGTAGAGCGACGGCTTGCCGTCGTCGAACTCGACCCATGCACGCAGCTCGTTCGCCTCGCGGAAGGCGTCCGCCTCGCGAAGAGCCTCGAGGTCTTCGAGCTTGTCCGGCGGCGGCTCGTCGTAGTGGGCGACGCCCATCTCGAACGGGAGCTTCGGCATGCCCGAGATCGCCTCGGACGGAATCCAGGTGATCGACGTGACGGACTTCTCGATTCGCATGGGCGAACCCCTCTCTGGCTGCGGATGTCGTTGCAGGCCAAAGCTAAACCGGCCGGGCTGCCCCCGTCTAGTCCCGAACCCGAGCCGGGTCAGTCGGTCGCGGAGCGGCGCCCGCGCAGGAACGCGAACGCGCCGGCCACTGCGGCGACGACTACTGCGATCAGCGACTTGTTCGGCTTGCCGCCTTCGACCGACGGGGTCACGTCGCGCGCCTTCTTCTTGCCCGCGCGCTTTGCGACCTTCCAGACCGCCCAACCCATGACCGCATTGCGTCTATTGATCACGCTCACGAGAATCGCCCTACCCACACCGGCCCGGGCCTAACCAAACCCAGAGCAGGAAAAGTCCGGGGCCGGCGGGCGGGCGCGGCCCCGGAACGGGACGAGGGCACATCCCGTCTCGTTAGACGCCGCCCGGACGGAAAACTTGCAGCGAGTTCGGAACGGGGACCAAGCGAAGGCTCCGAAGCGCCGCGCGCTGCTGTTGCTGGAAGCGGGCGAAGCCTGCGCACCCGATGCAATCGCGCAAATGTGCACGCAACACCCGGCGCTCTCTCCAGGACAGTCTCCCGTCCAGGTCGCGCAAGATCGCACGCTCTGCATGGAGGCCGTGCGCCCCAGGCGCCATTGCTCTAGCAGATGCTGAATTGCAGCGTTTCTTGCTGGTGTCGCCTTATCTCACGGCCGGCGGAGGTGGCAAGGTCGGAACGGTGACGGTCGCTGACGTGACGGGCGTCGTCACAGTCACGCCAGGCGGCGGGCTCGTCGGCACCGTCGGCACGGTCGGCACCGAAGGCACCGGCGCCACCGTTGGCACCGCGGCCACGACGCCGGCGACGGTTTGGGTCGGCGAGGTCGAGACCGCAGAAATGGCAGACGTTCCGTTGACAGGCTGGGCGGCCTCGGAGCGGACGTTCGGTGAGGACGGATCATTTATGGGCGCGACCCGGAGCGCGCCGGGCCCCGAGACGGCCCGCCCCGGATGCCGGAAAACTGAGTCATTGAGGGAGCCCTTCCGCCTACCAACCGCGGGCCGCCGGAGCACGCTTGGGGCAAAGAGCCGCAGCTGCTTCTGCGACTGACCGAGGCCAGACGTCGGCGATTCGGGGGTTGCAATTGCGTTGGCCGCTTTGAATCCCAAACCGCCGGCAACGACGCTCGTCGCAACGAGGGCGGCGACTTTGAGTGCCAGCTCCGAACCAAGGGCTACCCCTCCCACCGCGATCAGGCCGCTGCTCGAGCCGCCGAAAAGGGATCCCAGCGAGGCAGGAACCGGAGCGACGCTGAGCGCGCCTGCCAGCGTCTTGCGCCGCTCGCGGAGATTGCCGCGGGCACGAAAGAGCAGTCCCTCCACCGCGGGGACGGTGATGCCGAGCACCTCGGCGATCTCGGCGTAGCTGCGATCCTCGACCTCGCGCATCACGATCGCGGCGCGCTGGCTGAAGGGCAGCTTCGCGAGCGCAGCCAGGACCTCCTCGAGCGAAGGCCTCTCGTCGTCGCGGGTGGCCGGCTCAGCTGCGCGCTCGAGCGGAACCTCCTGGGGCCGGCGCCCCGACTGGCGCCAGCGCATCCGGCAAACGTTGTGCGCGATCTTGATCAGCCAGTTGTGCGGCTTCTCGGGCCGCTCGCCACGCTGGAACGCGCGGTAGGCGTTCAGGAACGTCTGTTGCGTGACGTCCTCGGCATCCGGCGAATTACCGAGCACCGCGAGCGAGTATTGGTAGACCTCGGCGACATGCTCGCGATAGAAGCTTTCGAAGGCAGCGTCGAACGAATCCTTCCGGCTCCGTGCCCTCGACGCGAGTTTTAGAGACAGGTTTTTACGGCGCCCGCCCCGCGCCGCCCTAGCTGCCTCCATGGTTCGCTAACGTCGCAGGCCTAGCCGCGGATACGCGCCGCGGTTTACAAACGCGTCAGGCAGTCGCCTTTGCGCGCGTTCTCGCCGGAATGTGGATCGGGCGACCGAGCGCGACGAGGCCCGCTTCTTTGATCGCCTCGGACAGCGTCGGGTGTGCAGCCATGCCGTCCGCGACCGTCTCCACCGTCGCCTCGGCGTCGATCGCGACCACCCCGGCTTCGATCAGATCGGTCACGTGCGGGCCGACCATCACCAGGCCGAGCAGCTCGCCGTAACGGGTCTCGTGGATCGACTTCACCCAGCCGACCGTCTCGTTCTGCATCACGGCGCGAGCATTCGCGACCCACGGGAACATGCCGGTCGCGATGTCGTCGCCGTACTGCTCCCGGGCCTCGGCCTCGGTCAGGCCGACGCCGGCGATCTCGGGATCGGTGTAGATCGGGCGGGGAACCGCCCGGTTGTCGACGATCGCATGGTGGCCGGCGGCGTTCTCCGCGGCGACCTCGCCCTCCCGGAAGGCGGTATGCGCGAGCTGCCAGTAGCCGGCGCAGTCGCCGACGGCGTAGATATGTCTCGCGGTTGTCCGGCGGTGCTCGTCGGCAGCGATCCCTTTCCGCTTGTCGAACTCGACACCGATCCGCTCGAGGCCGAGGTTCTCCACCGTGGGGCCGCGGCCGACGGAGACGAGCATCAGGTCGCACTCGATCGTCTCCCCGTCGCCGAAATGGACAGGCGTCCTCGTCCTCCGCCGGGATCAGCCTCGGCAGCATCTCGATGATCGTCACCTCCGAGCCGAAGCGCCGGAAGATCGAGGCGAACTCGCAGCCGATGATGCCGCCGCCGAGGATGACGAGCCGCCTCGGCACCTCGGTCTGCGCAAGCAAACCCTCCGAGTCGACACAGCGCGCGGAGTCGAGGCCCTCGATCGGCGGCCAGAGCGGAAACGAGCCGGTCGCGACGATCGCGGACTTGAAACTCACGTCCTCCGCGCCCTCGACCGCGATCGTGTTCGCGTCCGTGAAGCGGCCGGCGCCCTTGACCCACTCGACGCCGTTGGCCTTGAAGAGGCTCGCGACGCCCTGGGTCATCTGGTGGACGACCTGCGACTTCCACTCGTTGGCCGTCGCGAAGTCGAGACTCGGCGCGCCGACCTGGACACCGAGCTTGGCGAACGTGTGCTCGGCTTCCTTGATCGCAAACGCGGTCTGCACCCAGGCTTTCGTCGGGATGCAGCCGATCCGCAGGCAGGTGCCGCCGAGATCCGGCTCCTTCTCGATGCAGACGGCCCTGAGGCCGAGCTGGGCGGCTCGGATTGCCGCGGTGTAGCCACCGGGACCGCCGCCGAGGACTGCGACGTCACATTCCATCGGGTTGATCCTACTGACAGCACAGCGTCTGCGGTCATGCAGCGCTTTGCTTGGCAGAGGTGTGCCAAAAGGCTCAAGTGAGCCAGCTTTGCGGCCGATTACGGAGGAGACCTCCCTCGATCGAGGGACTGTCGCTATCCCAGCAAGGAGGCTTTGAGATGAGCAAGCTACTGACTCCAAAGCGCGCCGCACTCCTGGCGGTTCCGGTCGTCCTCGTCGCTGTCGGAATCGCGATCGCCGCGTGGAACGTGACCGGAAACGGCACGGGGTACGCCAAGGCCGGCACGTCCTCGTCGCTGACGCTTGGCGACGCCTCGGCTAGCACGGTTGCCGATCTCTATCCGGGCGCGACCGGCAACGTCAAGATCGCGGTGACGAATCCGAACTCGTTCCCGGTCCTGATCACAACCGTCTCGCAGACGGCCAGCACGTCGATCACTTCCGACAAGGGAGCGTCCTGTAACTCATCGACCGGTGTCACGTTCACGACTCAGTCCGGTCTTTCGCTCGCGCTCGCCGCCAGCACGACGAGCACGTTCACCCTGACCGGCGCCGTCGCGATGAGCAACGCGTCGGCGAACGCGTGCCAGGGCGCCGTGTTCTCGATTCCCGTCGACGTCACGGCCGTCAGCAACGCGTAGGAAATGCGCCGCCGGGGACGAGCACTGCTCGCCGCTGCCATGGCCGCAGGAGCTGCGGTCACGGCCGCCCACGCTCTGGGCCGGGCGCCCGCGTGGTCCTCGAACGCTGCACCGAAGCGCTTCTCCATCACTGGTCACGTGGACAGCCTGGTGCCAGGAAGTCGGTTGGCGCTCGTTCTGCGGATCCGAAATCCCTGGTCTCGGAGGATCCGGGTCACGTCCGTCGGAACCAGGATCGCTGCGTCGGGACGCCCCTGTCCGCTCCGGAACGTTCAGATCGGCAGGTTCCGGGGCTCGCTCGCGGTCGGACCGCGGTCGACCCGAAGGCTGATTCTGAGAGCGAGCCTGCGCCCAAATGCGCCGGCAGCGTGCGAGGGCGCCACCTTCGCGCTGACGTTCTACGGAACGGCGGTACGTCGATGAGGGTCGCGCTGAGCGTCTTCGTCGCGATTTTGGCCGTGACCGTGGGTTCGGCCTCCGCAAGCTGGCAGCCAGCCGGGAACGGTGTCGGCTCCGCACGCTCGAAGGCGATGCCCGCCTCGGCTGCCGCGAAGCCGACGGCGATAGTGAGCTCGCACGACGTCACCGTTAGCTGGACGGCAAGCACCTTCGCGAACGGCGGAGCCATCCCCTCGTACGTCGTCAAGCGGTACGACGCGCTCGGGAACGTCCAGACTGTCGGCGCGGCCTGCAGCGGCCTGGTTTCCGCGACGAGCTGCACCGAATCGGGCGTGGCCACCGGGACCTGGAAGTACAGCGTCACCCCGGCGGCCGGCGTCTGGCGGGGCGTCGAAGGGCCACCGAGCGATCCCCTGATCGTGACGATTTGAGCGTCTAGAGCGCCGCCCGCATGACGACCGCGCCGTCGTCCTCGCGCACCGGTTCGAAGCCGTAGCCCTCGTAGAGGTGCCGGGCCGGGTTGTCCTTCGCGACGCTGAGGCTGATCGCCTCGAAGCCGTCCGTGCGCGCGCAGTCGAGGAGCGCTGCGAGCAGCTCGTGGCCGTAGCCACGGCCGCGGCGGCTCGGGACGACCGCGATCGCGAGCTCCGGCGTCCGTTCGTCGATGAACCCGAAGCCGGCGTCCTCCTGCGTGAACAGTCGGTACCAGGCGGCGCCGACCGGCACGAACTCGTCGAAGATGATCAGCGAGCGGTCTCCCGGACGGCCCCAGCCGTTGACGTAGCGGGTCAGCGGTGGCTCCTCGTCGCCGACGGGGGTCCGCCAGTAGAAGGCGTGGCGGAGCATGTCGCGGAGGAAGGGGACGTCGCGCGCGCCGCCGGACCGGATCATCGGCGCGAGTTTACGGCGGCGGGAGCCCGAGCTCGCGCGCGGCCCAGGGGAGCGCGATCTCGGCCTGGCGGCGCTGGAACTCGCGGACGCGCGGCGCGGTGGGCGGCGGCGGCAGGCCGGCGCGCGACGCGAAAAAGCCCGCTATCAGGGCCGCAAATCCTTCGCTTTCGGACACGAGCTCCCACGGTTCGGGGCCGCCCTCGAGCCTCAGGCTCGGCAGCCAGGCGACCAGGTCGAGCAGCGGATTGCCGATGTGAACGAGGTTCCAGTCGACGAGAACGGCCCGCCCCTCGCGCAGGCAGAGGTTGTCGCTGCGGACGTCGAGGTGCAGGAACGCTTCGCCTTCGAGCATGCACGTTCGTCCGGTTTCGAGCAGAGTCGGGAGCGCCAGCTCGAGCCAGGCCGGCGTGCAGAGGCCGGTCGAAAGCAACGGCTCGGCATCCTCGGCGACGAGCTCCCAGCCGTTCAGCCACTCCCGCTCGGCCGAGATGCGGGGGAGATGGTGTGGCGGCGGCGTCGTGTGGAGCTCGTCGAGGGAGGCGCGCACCGCCTCGATCTGCCCGGCCAGCCACGGCGGCGGCCAGTGCGCGTCGCTCAGGTCGGCGATCGCAAGCAACGTCTGCTCACCGTCGTGCCAACCGACGAGCTCGGGGATGAACGGCGCCTCGACGGCCGCGTAGACGCGGTGCTCCTGTCGCAGCCACTCGGCTGCAGTGTCGTCGAGTGCGACCTTGACGAACGTTTGCCGTCCGTCAGCGAGCTCGACCCGCCAGTGGGCCGAGTTCGTCCCGTAGCCGCCGCTTCGAACCCGGCGTCGCTCGACCGGCGCGGCGCCTGTCGCGGCCTCGAGCTCAGCCTCGGGAAAGCTCTTCGGCAAGCTGGATGCGGTTGCCGTCCGGGTCGAAGACGTCGAGCAGGCGCATCTCGCCATGGAGCTCGAGCACCGTTCCGACCTCGACGTCCTCGCCGCGGAGGCGCTCGGCCTCGACCTTGATGTCGGCGACGTCAACTGTCGCGACGCCGGTCTCGTCATACGGCTCGCCCTCGGCGATCGCAATCTCCATCTCGCCGTGGACGAGTCTCGCCCAGCGGCCTTCATCGTCGAGGTAGGTCTCCACGAAGCCGAGCTTGTCGGTGTAGAAGGCGCGGGCGGCCGCGAGGTCGCGCACGTGGTACCAGACCCGAACTGGGCTCACAGCATCAGACCGGGCTCCTCGAGGAAGGCCTTGACCGTCCTGAGGAAGTCCGCCGCCGTGGCGCCGTCCAGCGAGCGGTGATCGCATGTCAGCGTCAGGGTCATCAGCGGGCGCGCCTCGAAGCCCGTCTCGGTCGGCACGACCTTCGACTCGATCGCGCCGACCGCGAGGATCGCCGCCTGCGGCGGGTTGAGCACGGCGACGAACTGCTCGACGCCGAACATGCCGAGGTTCGAGATCGTGAACGTGCCGCCGTCGAGATCTTCCTGGCGGAGCCTGTTGTCTCGCGCGCGCGCCACGATGTCGGCGCGCGCGGCGGCGAGCTCGGCGATCGTCAGGCGCTCGGCCTGGTGGATCACCGGGACGACGAGGCCGGCCTCGATCGCGACCGCGATGCCGACGTTCGCGCTGGGATGGAGCTCGATCGCGTCTTCGGCCCAGAGCGCGTTGACGGCGCGGTGACGCATGAGCGCGGCCGGACATCGCGATCTGGAAGGCCGGCGCCTGCCAGGCTTCGGTCAGGCGGCGGGCGATCGTGCGGCGGACCGACGTCAGCGGGATCCGTTCGACGTCGCCGGCGGGAACGGGAGCGGTCGGGGCGGGCGCGCTCGGGCCGCCCGCGGCGGCGCGCTCGACGTCCTCGGCGACCACTCGGCCCTCGGGGCCTGTTCCCTTGAGCGATCCGAGCTCGATTCCGCGCTCGCGCGCAATCCTGCGTGCGAGCGGCGAGGCCTTGATGCGCGCACCCGCACCGTTGCCCTGCGCAGGCTGACGGATCTCAGCGATCTGCTCGGCAGCCGTCGCCTGGCGGCCGCGCTCACGCTCCGGCTCGCGCGCGGCGCCGGGAGATCCTTCCTCCTGCGAGGTCTCCTCGACCTGCTGCGCCGTCGAGGCTTGGACGGCCGAGATGTCCTCGCCCTGCTCACCAATGATCGCGATCGTCGTGCCCACGTCGGCGTCGCCTTCGGCGACTGTGATCTTGAGCAGGACGCCGGAGGCCTCGGCCTCGACCTCCTGGGTCACCTTGTCGGTGTCGAGCTCGTAGAGCGGCTCGCCCTTCTCGACGTGATCGCCCTCGGCCTTGAGCCACTTGACGATTGTCCCGGACTCCATCCCCTGCCCGAGGCGGGGAAGCTTTACCTCGTCAGCCATGTCTCCCCCCGGCACGGCCGGGGTCTGACCCCAGACATGACCTCAAGCGCCACGTTGCACCGTCCGCTGGATCGCCTCGAGCACGTCCTTGGCGTGCGGGACGACGTACTCCTCCATCACCGGCGCGAAGGGCAGCGGCGCGAATTTCGCGCCGACCCGCTCGACCGGCGCGTCGAGCCAGTCGAAGGCCTGGTGCTGGACGACAGCCGCGACCTCGGCTCCGAAGCCCATGCGCGTCACCGCCTCGTGGGCGACGACGCAGCGGTTTGTCTTCTTGACCGAGGTGGCGATCGCGTCCTCGTCGAGCGGCTGCAGTGTCCGTGGGTCGATGACCTCGACCGAGACTCCCTGTCGCTCGGCCTCCTCCGCGGCGGCGAGCGCCTCGTGGACGAGCCTGCCGGTCGCGACGACGGTGACATCCTCGCCTTCGCGATGCAATCGCGCCTGGCCGATCGGGATCGGCTCGATCTCCTCCGGCAGCTCCTCCTTGAGCCCGTAAAGCGTCCTGTGCTCGAAGAAGACAACGGGGTTGTCGTCGTAGATCGCAGACCAGAGGAGCCCGCGGACATCGCCAGGAGTCGATGCGAAGACGACCTTCAGCCCCGGCACGCCGACGAACCAGGCCTCGACTTGCTGGGCGTGCTGGGCGCCGGGCGACCAGCCTGCGCCTCCCTGCGTTCGTATCGTCAGCGGCACCTTCAGCTGCCCGCCCGACATGTACCGGTGCTTCGCGGCCTGGTTGACGATCTGCTCCATCGAGATCGTCAGGAAGTCCTCGTACATCACCTCGACGACGGGGCGCATGCCCTGCATCGCGGCGCCGATTCCAGAGCCGACGATCGCCATCTCGGAGATCGGCGTGTTGCGGACGCGCTCAGGGCCGAACTCGTCGAGCATCCCTTGGGTGACGCCCATCGAGCCGCCCATCTCTGCGATGTCCTCACCCATGATGAAGACGTCCTCGTCGGTGCGCATCGCCTGGGAGAGCGCATCGCGGACAGCCTCGCGGTAGCTCAGCTCAGGCATCTGAGGCGCCGCTTGTCGGTGCCGATCTCAGGACGTGCGGGCTTTGCCCGCGCGTCCGTCTGCGCCGGCAACCGGAAACGATTGCGTCGACGTTACGCATAGACGTTTTTCAAGGCGTCCTCCGGCTTCGGATCCGTGCCGGCCTTCGCGAAATCGACCGAGGCGTCGACGAGCTCCTGCACTTCCCTGTCGAGCGTTTCGTACTCCCCGTCCGAGAGACCGAGCTTCTCGCGCAGGAGCTCGATCGGATCGGCGGTCTCCTGGAGTCGATGGAGCTCGTCCTTGTCCCGATAGACCTGCGGATCGCCGATGTAATGCCCGACGAGGCGCTGGGTTTCGCAGAGCAGGAACACCGGGCCCTTGCCGTCGCGCGCATGCTTGAGCGCGCGGGCGGCGACCTTGTTCACCTCCTCGACGTCCTGGCCGTCGACCTTCATCGACTTCATCCCGAACGCCTCGGCGCGCTTGCTGAGGTCGCGGATCGGCGAGTGCTGGCTCTCCGGCGTCGATTCGGCCCAGTGGTTGTCCTCGCAGACGAACACGGCCGGAACCTGCCAGAGCTGAGCGAGGTTGAGCGACTCGTGGAACGTGCCGATGTTCGTCGCCCCATCGCCGAAGAAGGCGACTGCGACCCGCGGCTCGCCGCGGAACTTGAAGGCAAGCGCGGCGCCCACGATCGCGGGCAGACCGCCGCCGACGACGGCATTCGCCCCGAGATTCCCGCGCTCGACGTCGTAGAGGTGCATCGAACCCCCGTAGCCGTGCGAGCAGCCCTCGACCTTCCCGTAGAGCTCGGCCATCAGCTCGTTCGGGTGCGTGCCCTTGGCAAGCGTGTGGCCGTGCGCGCGATGCGTCGACGCGATCACGTCTCCGTCGGCGAGCGCGCGGCAGACGCCGACCGCGACCGCCTCCTGTCCGATCGCGACATGGAGGAACCCCGGTAGCTCTCCGGCACGGAAGCGCTCCTCGACCTTCTCCTCGAAACGCCGGATCAGGAGCATCTCCCTGAAGAACTCGCGCAGCGCCTCCTCCGAGACCCCGCGGCGCTGCTCGACTTTTGCCACGGGCGTGATAGTACGCTCCGCGCAATGTCCCTCGTCGAGCAGTTTCGGCCCCTCGCGAGCAGCCTTCCCGACGGCTGGCAGTCGGCTCGGTTACGCCTGCGCGTCGCCGACGAGGGGGACTCTGCACGCGCCGCCGCGCTGCTCGGGCCGACCAATCCAGGCCAACGCGGGAGGGTGATCAACTTCGCAACCGCGCGTCACGGCGCGGGAGTCGGCCCGGACCGGATCCGCGGGCTGTTGCGGCGGTTGGACACGGAAGGCATCCAGGGCGAGCTCGAGCTCGTCGGAGTCGAGGCGGCGCCTGCGCTGGCGAACAGCGTGCGTCCGACCCTCGCCGGCGCCTGGGACGAGGCGGTGGCGACGATGCCGCCCGACTGGAGCGACCTCTACGCGGAGGTCGAGCTGACCTCGAGCGACTACATCGAGCCCGGTGCGCTGCGGCTCAGCCCGCTGAACCCGACGCGACCCGATGCCCGCCCGCTCTTCCGCTTTCGCGCGGCGCGAAGGTTCGGCTACGGCGGCTCACCGGAGATGGTGCGCCGCTGTCTGGAGCGGCTCGACGAGGCCGGAATCCGCGGCGAGCTGCGGATCCTGAACGTGATGTCGGACTCGTATCCCATCAAGACGCAGGGCCCGGTCTGGTATGCGGCCGGGAAGGTCATCTAAGCGGTCTGACCGGCAACGTCGGCCATGCTCTCGGGGCAATGTCACCGGCCAGACCGCTAGACCATCGCAGCGCCCAGCTCGGCCGCGACCGATTTCGCCTCGGCCGGACCGCTCGTGATCACGAGGCAGGTGTCGTCGCCGGCGAGCGTGCCGATCACCTTCGCGTGCTCGACGCGGTCGAGCGCCCGGGCGATCGCCGGTGCCGAGCCCAGCTCCGACTGAACGACGACGATGTTCTGAGCCTGCACGGCCCGGCGGCCGAACTGCGCCAGGATCGCCTTGAGCGACTCGCGCGGGTCGCTACGACTCCCCCGCTCGGGCAGGACGTAGCGCGGCCGACCGAGCACGTCGCGCGTCTTCTCGAGCCCGAGCTCGCGGATGTCCCGCGAGATGGTCGCCTGCGTGACCTCGCAGCCGGCGCTTCTGAGCGCCCCCTGCAGCTCGTGCTGGCTCCCGACGCGGCGGCGACCGACTACGCTGGCAATCAAGCGCTGCCGCTCGCGCTTCGGGAGTTGCCGAAGCTCTTGCATACGGCGAGAATAACTATCCAGGTTTCAACCAACGGAAGGCGAGGCAAGCAACCGAAGATGCTGCGCAAGCTGCTCTGGTCGAGTCTGTACGCAGGTCTCGCCGCAGGCTCCGCCATGGCGGCGCGGCGAGCGGCTTCGGGAATCTGGCGCCTGGCGACGGGCGAACCGCCGCCGAGCAAGCGATGAGCAAGGCCGATCTCCTCGTCGAGCGCGGTGCCGAGCGGCTCGAAGATCTCTCGCGCAAGGCCGCAGCGAAGGGCGGCTTCGCGGCCAAGCTCGCAGACGAGCTGGCCGAGGACGCGGCCTTCCTGCGCAAGCTGAAGCCGAGTCTGATCAAGGCGCGTGCGAAGGGCCGCGCGCCGATCGCCCGGGCCGAAGACCGAGAGCCGCAGGCGCCGAGCGCGCCCCGGAGCGCAGCTCCACGGCCCAGGCCGAAGGCGAGAAAAAGTCGCCGCGGGGGACCGAACCCGTTCCTCGTTGCCGGCGTCGCGCTTGCCGCCGGCATCGCCATCGCAAAGGTGATCGACTGGAGAGGACATGCCCACCCGCGAGACTGAGGCCAACGCCGGCGTCGGGCCGGCCGCGAAGCAGGTCGCCGAGCACGCGAGCAGTCTGGCTCGCCTCGAGCTCGAGCTCGCGCTCCTCGAGCTGAAGCGCAAGGCGGCCGCGCTCGGGATCGGGATCGGGCTCGGCTTCGGAGCGCTCCTGTTCGTCCTGTTCGCGACGGGCTTCGCCTTCGCGACGATCGCTGCGGCGCTCGCGACGGCGGTGTCGACCTGGCTGGCGCTGCTGATCACGACTGGGATCGTGTTAGGGCTCGCCGGGGTGCTCGCGGTCGTCGGGGTCGTACTGATCCAAAAGGGGCGGCCTGTTCCCGAGCAGGCGATCGAAGAAGCGAGGCGGACGACGGAGGCGTTGAAGAGCGATGGCAACCCATAACGGACGCACAGCAGCTCAGGTCCGCCGCGACATCGAGGCGGAGCGCGAGCAGCTCGCGGAAGCGGTCGAGGATCTCCGCGGCGGGCTCGCCCACGTCACCGACATCAGCGGCAAGCTGCGCTCGAACCTGCCGCTCGTGGCGGCCGGCGCGCTCGGGGCCGGCTTCTTCCTCGCGGGCGGTATCGGCGCGACGATGAGGTTGCTCGCAAGGCGCGGCCGCGAAGGGACGACAAAGGCGAAGCTCGGCCCCTTCTCCGTCGTCGACCGCGACGACTGACGCGGTAGTTACGAGGCGGCGACCACCACGAAGCTGGCGCGCAGGCGCTTGTGCGCGTCGGACCTGTACGTGCCCTTTCCGGCCGCGAAGGTGACCTTCCACGTCCTCGTTCCGCGGAACTCCACGCCAGTTTTCTTGTTGACGCCGACCGCGGTCAGGTGGAAGTTGTCCGACTTCGTCAGGTCCTTGACCTTGATGCTGTACGCACCCGCGGTGAGGCGCTTCACGCGCGCACCCGAGGCGGTCTTCAGGGAGATCGTCGTCTTCGGCCCAATCTGCGCCACGAGCTTCTTGACCGGCGGCGGGGTCACGACCAGGTCGCTTGTTCGGGCGTCTCGACGGCTGTCGCCTGATCGACGCCCGGACCGCTCAAGTGGAAGTTGTGCAGCGTCGCGTAGTCGTGGACCACGATCGTGTACTGACCGGGGTCGACATGCGTCACCTTTGTTCCGGTCGAATCGGCGAGCGAGATCTGGTACGCCTCGGGTGCGGTCGCCGAGCCGACGGTAGCGGTCAGTAGCGGCGTGACCGCGCCGCCGGCGCCGACCGAACCGGGAACGATCAGGCCGACTGCGGCCACCGAGGCGATGAGGAACAGACGGACGTGATTCACGGAAATCTCCCTTTCGACCTTAAACAGGCGCTGACGTCGAGTGCATACGACCCGGGGCCGGGATTGGTTTGTCGAGCGAGCATCGGTTAGCTGAGAGCGTCGTTCCGATTTAGACTCGTCATGTGCGGCTGGGCGGAAACCAGAAGATCGACCTGATCCGCAAGGTGCCCCTGTTCGCGCGCTGCTCGCGGGCGGAGCTGAAGGAGATCGCGCTTCTCGCGGACGAGATCGATCTCCACGAAGGCAAGGAGATGACGCGCGAGGGAGAACCTGGCCGCGAGTTCTTCGTCCTGCTCGAGGGCACGGCAGACGTCAAGAAGAACAGCCGGAGAGTGAACACGCTCGGGGCGGGAGACTTCTTCGGCGAGATCGCCCTGGTCTCGCGCGAGCCGCGGACGGCGACCGTGACCGCGACGTCGCCGGTGCGCGCGCTCGTGATCACCGATCGCTCGTTCAGACGACTGCTCGATGACGCGCCGCAGGTCCAGACCAAGGTGATGGAGGCGATGGCCGAGCGCCTCGCGCCGGAAACGCTGTAGGTCGCGTTACGCGCTGCGCAGGATCGCGCCGAAGCGTTTGGCGAGCGCGTCGGCGATCTTTTCGCGCAGCGCCGCCGCGTCCTCGTCCGAGAGCGTCCGCTCCGGGGACTGGAAGGCCACGCTGAACGCGATCGACTTCTTGCCTTCGCCGACCTGCTCGCCGCGGTAGACGTCGAAGATCTCGACCTCGCGCAGCTCGGGTCCCGCCGCCTCGCGCGCGGCGTCGACGAGCTCGCCCGCCTCGATTTCCTCGGGGACGACGAACGCGAGGTCCTGCCGGACCGCCGGATAGGTGATCACGTCCTCGTAGGCGACCGGCTCGCGAGACTCGGAGAAGAGCAATTCGAGGTCGAGCTCGACCGCGCCCCACTCGCCGGGGAGGACGCGGGGATTGAGCTCGCCGAGGACGCCGGCTGAGGTTCGCGCCGTCTTGCCGGGGTGCAGGAGGTGGTGCTCTCCCCGCTCGAATCGCGGTTCGGCCTTGAGAGCCTCGTAGACGGTTTCGACAACCCCCTTCGCACGCGCGAAGCCGCCCTGCGCGATGGCGGCCAGATGCAGTCGCTCGTTCGGAAGCTCACCGTTCGAGAAGTAGACGCGGGCGATCTCGAACAGGGCGATCCGGCCGGCTCCGGCGTCCACGTTGCGCCGCGCCGCCTCGACGAGGCTCGGGAGCAGCGACGTCCGGAGCGCGGTCAGCTCGACGGCGATCGGCTCGGGCAGCTTCCACGCCGTCTCGTCGTCGGCGACCAGCGAGGGCGTGTACGTCTCCGCGAAACCAAGCCCGACGAGCGCCTCCTCGACCCGGCGGCGCAGCCGTTGCTCGCGCGTCAGTGACCCGAACATCGCGCGCCGCAGGGGCAGGGTGAAGGGCACGTCCTCGAGCCGGAAACGGGCGACCTCCTCGACCACGTCGATCTCGCGGCTGATGTCTCGTGCGCGCCACGTCGGCACGACGACGTTGCCGCCGTCGCGGTCAAAGCCGAGGCGGCCGAGCAGCATGTACTGATCATGCTCGGGTGTCTCGAGCCCGATCACCTCGTCGGCCCGCTCAGGCCGGAAGCAGACGACGGGACGCTCGGGCAGCCCAGCGTGCACGTCTGCTTGCGCCGTCCAGTCGGCGCCGGCGAGGTCCCGCAGGAGCTGTGTGGCCAGCTCGGCGGCCGGTGCGGCGAGATAGGGGTCGACCCCCTTCTCCCAGCGGTTCGAGCCCTCGGTTCGCAGGCGCAGGCGCTCGGAGGTCCTGAAGATCGTGAACGGCTCGAAGTTCGCCGCCTCGAGCAAGACCTTGGCCGTGCTCTCGCCGATCTCGGTCTCCTCGCCGCCCATGATCCCGGCCAGCGCGATCGCGCGCTCGGCGTCGGCGATCAACAGATCGTCTGGCTCGAGTCGGCGTTCGACGCCGTCGAGTGTTCTGAGCTTCTCGTCGTTCCGGGCCCGGCGGACGACGATCCGGCCGCCGCCGAGCGTGTCGAAGTCGAACGCGTGCAGCGGGTTACCGAGCGCGAGCATCACGTAGTTGGTGATGTCGACGACGTTCGCGATCGGCCGCATCCCGGCGGCGAGCAGACGCGCCTTGAGCCAGAGCGGCGAGGGCCCGATGCGGACGTTCTCGAAGAGGCGCCCGATGTAACGGGGGCAGCCCTCGAAGTCGGCGACCTCCACTTCTACCTGCCGGTTCGGGACCGGTCCGGGGTCAGACCCCGGCCACGGCCCCAGGGGCACCGCCTGCAGCGCCGCGACCTCACGTGCGATGCCGTAGACGGCGAGCAGGTCGGGTCGGTTCCCGGTCGGCTCGAGCACGAGCACGTCCTCCACTAGCGGCAGGACCTCGGCCAGTGGCGTCCCCGGCTCGGGCCCCTCGGCGAGCACCATGATCCCGGCGTGGTCGGGGCCGAGTTCGACCTCGTCCTCGGCGAGGATCATGCCGTCGGAGAGCTCGCCGCGGACCTTGCGGCGCTCGAGCTCGAGCCCGCCCGGCAGGACAGCACCGGGCAGCGCCACCGCGACCGTCGCGCCGGGCCCAAAGTTCCAGGCACCGCAGACGATCTGCCGGGGCTCGCCCTCGCCGATGTCCACGCGGCAGAGCTGGAGCCGGTCGGCGTTCGGATGCTTCTCGGCCTCGAGCACGCGCCCGACCCGGAACCGCTCCAGGTTGCCGTCGGCGTCCGGGACCCCGATCCGCTCGAGCCCTTCGACCTCGGCGGTCGCGATCGACAGCTTCTCGGTCAGCTCGTCGATCGGCATCTCGATCGGCACGTACTCGCGCAGCCAGCTGAGCGGCACCCGCATCAGAATTGCCTCAAGACGCGAAGGTCGCCGTCCCAGAGCAGCCGGATGTCCGGGATGTTGTGCCGCAGCTGAGCCGCCCGTTCGAGTCCGCAGCCGAAGGCGAACCCGGACCAGCGCTCCGGATCGACGTCGACGTTCTGGAACACCTGCGGATCCACGACGCCGGCGCCGCCCATTTCGAGCCAGCCGCTGTACTTGCACGTCCGGCAACCCACGCCGCCGCAGATCCCGCACGAGACGTCCGGTTCGATCGACGGCTCGGTGAAGGGGAAGAAGTGCGTGCGAAAGCGCACTTGCCGCTCAGGGCCGTAGAGCGCGCGCATCACATGGAGGAGCGTCCCCTTGAGGTCGGCGAGCGTGATGCCCTCGTCGACTGCCAGGCCCTCGAACTGGTGGAAGATCGGATAGCGCGTCGCGGTGATCGCGTCGCGGCGGTAGACGCGTCCGATCGAGACCATGTAGATCGGCGGCGCCTGCTTCTCCAGGACGTGGATCTGCGACGGCGAGGTCTCGGTGCGCAGGAGATGCGTCTCGTCGAAATAGAAGGTGTCGCGCGGCGATCGCGAGGAATGGGTCGGCGCGAAGGCGAGCTTGTCGAAGTTGTACTCGACGGTCTCGACCTCCCGGTCGTCCCAGATCTCGTAGCCGAGGCCGAGAAACGAGTCCTCGACGATTCGGCGGACCTGTGTGATCGGGTGAAGGTGGCCGACCGCGAGCTGCTCGCCGGGCAGCGTGACGTCGACGAATTCGTCGCGTAGGCGGTGATCGAGCTCCTCGTCCTCGAGGCGCTGCTCGCGCTCCGTGACGGCGGCTTCGAGGCGCTCGCGGATGCCGTTGAGGAGCATGCCGCTCTCGCGATCCCGAACCCCGCGCAGCGCCTGAGCGAGCTCACTCTTGCGGCCCAGGTAGCGGACGCGCGCGCCGTCGAGCTCGGGAGGGCTGTTGGCGGCGGCGAGGGCGGCGCTCGCCTCGCGCTCGTACGCCTCCCAGTCCACGGCGGCGACTGTAGCTTCGTTTTCGGTCAAGAGTCCTCCTCGTTCGACGGTGCCGGACGCTCAGGCCCCGGCTCGGAACGGGAGGTCAGGCGGTGCGGCCCAGGCCCCCGGTTCCGTTCCGGGGCCTGGTAAAGAGGTTCTGCGCGGTCGCCTTCACGCCTGGAAGCATAACGGCATGAGCACCTACGACGCGATCGCGCGCCTGTACGACCCCTGGAGCCGGAGCGTGACCGAGGACGTTTCGTTCTATGTCGCGGAGGCGCGGCACGTCTCGCCGGGGCCGGTCGTGGAGCTCGGGGTCGGGACCGGGCGGATCGCGGTGCCGGTGGCCGCCGAGGGGATCCGCGTCATCGGGGTCGATTCCTCGCCGGGGATGCTCGAGGTCTGCCGGGAGCGGGCGGAAAGCGCGGGAGTCGCCGGATTGCTCGAGCTCCGGCTGGGCGACCTGCGCGACCCGCCGGTCTCCGAACGGGTCGAGCTCGTGCTTTGCCCGTTCCGCTCCTACCTGCATCTCCGCACCGACGAGGAGCGACTCGGGGCGTTGCGCGCGGCGCGAGAGTTGCTCGGTCCGGGCGGGCGGTTGATCTTCGACGTCTTCGCGCCGGGCGAGGACGACATCGCCGACACCCACGGCCGCTGGCTCGAGCGGGAGCCAGAGATCTTCGAACGCGCGGACTGGGACACCGACACCCGGACCTTGACGCTCTCGGTTCGAGGACCGACCGGCGAGGCGACGATGGCACTGGCGTGGCTCTCGGCCGACGAATGGCGCGGGCTGCTCGAGCGGGCCGGCTTCGAGGTCGAGGCACTCTACGGCTGGTTCGACCGCCGCCCGTTTACGGGCGGCGAAGACATGGTCTGGCTCGCGCGCCGCATCTGAAACCGCCATACCGAACGGACAGGTGACCGGCTAGAGCAGCTCGATCTCGTCGCCGACAGCGACCTCGCCGCTCTCGACGACTCGCGCCAGCATGCCGCGCTTGCCCTGCAGCTCGGCGCGGAGACCGTCGCGGAGCTCGTCCATTCGGTGGCACGGGTCGCAGACCATCGTGATCTCGAACTCGGCCTCACCGGCCCGAAGCCGCTGGCCTACCGCCCACTGTTCGACGTCCGTGCCCTCGACGGTGATGTTTTCGCGGATCGCGCCGGGCTCGACGTTCACGGAATCAAGGTGCTCCTTGGAGACGAAGAGGACCTCGCGCTTCGGCGGGTTCGCATGCGCGCAGCCCTCCAGACCCTGGCCGACAATTGCCTGCCGGCGCTCGTGTGAATCGGAACGGCCGCTCTTGCGAGCAGGTGAGGTGAAGACGCCGACAACGCTTGCCATCAACGAACGAGTCTAGTCAGAGCGGCGGCTCCACTCGAAGAGCGCGATCGCCCCTGCCGCGGCGACGTTGAGCGATTCGGCCGGCCCGGGAGTCGGAATCGTGGCCACCACGTCGCACCGCGCCAGCACCTCTTCGGGTAGCCCTTCGCGCTCTGCCCCCACGACGAAGACCGTGACATCGCCGAACTCGACCTCGGACAGCGGCTTCCCCCCGTGCGCGACCAGGCCGACCCTCTGCCCCACCGCTTCCCCGAGCGGCACCCGAAAGACCGCACCCGCGGAAGCACGCAGAGCCTTCGGCCCGGTCGGGTCGGCGGAGCCGGGCGAGAGCTCGATCGAAGCCCCGAACGCATCCGCCGTCCGAATCAGCGTCCCTACGTTCCCGGGATCGCCGACGCGCCAGAGCGCAAGCGCGGCGGGTCGAGCCTCGTTCACCGGCAGATCCTGTCGCCGAAAGACCGCGATCGCGCGCGCCGGATGCGGGAGCGTCGACACCTGCGCCAGCAGCTCAGGCGTCACCGTCTCACCCGCGACCAAGAGCTCGACCGGCTCGAGACCGGCTTCGAGCGCGGCGTCCACGAGATCTTCGCCCTCGGCGAAGAACAGCCCGAGCTTGTCGCGCCAGCGGCGTGCGTGCAGCTTGCGGACGAGCTTCAGCGTCTGGTTCTGCGGCGACGTGATCACTCGACCCACTCCAACCACGCGCCGTGGTAGTCGGCGTGCGCGACGACAGACGACTCGTGCGCCGGCCAGAGCCTGACTTTCAGCGCCCACTCGTGCTCAGGCGGGCGCCGCGATGACCCAGCCGAGATCCAGCCGAGCGGGCGCTCGGCGCCGGCCTCTGCGAGCGCCTCGTAGACACGCCGACGGGAGTCGTCAGGAACGTAGCCGAGCACTGAGGTCTGCCAGACGACCGTGAGCGCAGCCTTGCTTCGGTTGGCCAGCACTCGCGGCAGCTCGTCGGCGATGTCGCCGCGAATCAGCTGCGGCGGGGCCTCACGCAGCGTCTGGATCGCGCGATCGAGCAGCTCGAGTCGG
The DNA here is from genome assembly GCA_005883955.1 of Actinomycetota bacterium. Taxonomy (GTDB): domain Bacteria; phylum Actinomycetota; class Thermoleophilia; order Gaiellales; family Gaiellaceae; genus 13-2-20CM-68-14. Next base: position 27,462 of record VAXH01000058.1, read on the forward strand.
TGCACCTGATCGCCCCAGATGAACGACTTCAAATGCAGCGCGCCTTCGTCGGTTGTCACATCGACCGGCGCGAGGTCGATGCCGACCCGACGCCCGATGCGAGGCCGAAGCTCCAAAAGCTCCGGCGGCACCGGCCGCCGTTCCCGGCCACGCAACGTGAGCGCCGCGTCTTCGGGACCCCAGTCCCCCGCTTCGTACACGTAGCGATAACGGTCCCACATCAGATTCAAGCCCGCGCTAGGCCCGAGCTCGACGAGGTCGAGCCGCGTGTGGCCGCTCAGGCGCGCGAGCTCGAGGAAGCACGGGAGCAGGACCCAGCACCGCTGCACCTCGTTCGTCTGCACAGGCCGATCGGCAACGGCCCGCGAGAGGAAATCGGCGTGTTCTTCGAGCGCCCCCTCGATGTCGCCCCACGACGCCCGGCCGCTCAGGACGAGCGCATGCAGCCCGCCAAGAAGCCGCAGCGGTGCGTCCCACGCCGGCTCGGCGCCCACGATGGGGTCAATTCGAGGGTCGTCGGCAAACCGCCGACACAACTCCGCGTAAAGCGGTGACCGCGGCGCCGACGACTCGGCCTGGTCGAGAAAGACCTCGCGCTTGGAGCTCAGCTTGCGAGCGCCGACTTCGCCTGCTCGGCGATCGCAGCGAAAGCTTCCGGGTCGGACACGGCCAAATCCGCCAAGACCTTCCGATCCAAGCCGATCTCAGCCTTGCGGCAGCCGGCGATGAACTGGTTGTACGAGAGCCCGTTCTGACGCGCCGCGGCGTTGATTCGCAGGATCCAGAGCCGGCGGAACTCGCGCTTGCGGTTCTTCCGGTCGCGGTAGGCGTAGGCGAGCGAGTGCTCGACCTGCTCCTTCGCCTGGCGGTAGGTCGAATGCTTGAGGCCCCAGTAGCCTTTGGCCTGCTCGAGAACCTTGCGGCGCTTCTTGCGCGCGTGAACGGATCGCTTGACGCGCGGCACTTACTTCATCCCCAGCAGCTTCTTGACCGACTTGACGTTTGACTCGTCGAGCGCAACGTCCTTGCTGAAGCCTCGCTTCTTCTTAGCCGACTTCTTCTCGAGCAGGTGACTCTTCATTGCTCGCCGGCGCATCAGCTTGCCCGTTCCGGTCACCTTGAACCGCTTCTTCGCGGCGCTCTGTCTCTTGATCTTCGGCATCTGTTTTCGTCACTCCCGCGTTTTTCGTGGGCCCGAGCAGCATCGTCATGTTTCGCCCGTCGAGGAGCGGCTGCTGCTCGACCTGGCCGATCTCCTTGACGTCCTCCGCCAGCCGGATCAGCAGGTCCCGCCCACGCTCCGGATGCGTCGTCTCGCGACCCCGGAACATGATCGTCACCTTGACCTTGGCGCGCTGGTTGAGGAAACGCTCGACGTGTCCCTTCTTGGTGTTGTAGTCGTGGATCCCGATCTTGGGCCTGAACTTGATCTCCTTGACGTTGACCTGGGACTGGTGCTTTCGGGCGAGCTTTGCCTTCTGCTCCTGTTCGTAGCGGTACTTGCCGTGATCCATGATCCGCGCGACCGGCGGATCTGCCTGCTGCGCGACGACGACGAGATCGAGGTCGTGATCCCGCGCAATATCGAGCGCCTCATCCTTCGTCTTGATGCCCAACTGAGAGCCGTCTTCGCCGATCAGCCGGACCCGCGAGGCGCGGATGTTTTCGTTCAGCGCCTCGTTCCGCGGCGGCCGCGGCGGATCGGCTGTGAACCGTCGCCGGGGCCTCAAGAACTTCTCACCAAGCTACTAGCTCCTCCTTCTAGACGACAAAACCGCTGCGTGCAGCGGCCCGTTTCCTCGTCCTTTTCGACTCGGTTGAACCCCCAATAGGCTCTCGGCCCTGAGGGTGAGGAACGGGTCCGCTCCTACTTTTCAGGCTTCAGAGGGTAGCAAGGTCTTTCAGGAGCTCGTCAAGGCTTTTCGTGGACTGCGCTCCGTGGCGCTCGCGGATTGCGAGCGAGGCGTCCGACTCGCGGTCGCCGTAGACGATCACGTAGGGAATCTTCTCCAGCTCGGCGTCGCGGATGCGCTTGTCGACCGTGTCGTCGCGCTCGTCGACCTCGATGCGGTAGCCGGGCTCGCGCAGGCGATCGGCGAGCGCGTGGGCCGCTCCACGGTGGTCGGCGCCGACCGGCAGCACGAGTAGCTGCACCGGCGCGAGCCAGAACGGGAACTCGCCGCCGTAGTGCTCGATCAGGATGCCGATGAAGCGCTCGAGCGAGCCGAGCAACGCGCGATGGATCACATACGGCGTGTGTTCCTGGTTGTCGGCGCCCATGTAGGCGAGCTGGAATCGGGCAGGCATCTGCGAGTCGAGCTGGATCGTGCCCATCTGCCAGGAGCGGCCGAGCACGTCCGTCATGTGGAGATCGATCTTCGGGCCGTAGAACGCCCCGTCGCCTTCGTGGACGAGATAGTCGATGCCGCGGCGGTCGAGCGCGTTTCGCAAAGCGCTCTCTGTGAAGTCCCACTCCTCGTCGGTCCCGAGCTTCTTCTCCGGTCGCGTCGAAAGCTCGAACCGAGCCTCCATCCCGAAGAGGTCGTAGAGATACGAAGCGAAGTCGAGGCAGGCGAAGATTTCGTCCTCGATCTGGTCGGGGGCGCAGAAGATGTGTGCGTCGTCCTGTGTGATGTGCTTGACCCGCAAGAGACCGTGCAGCGTCCCGCTCGGCTCGTCGCGGTGCAGGGTCGACGACTCCGCAAAGCGCATCGGAAGCTGGCGGTAGCTGCGCAACTGGCTGCCGAACAAGAGCATGTGACCGGGACAGTTCATCGGCTTGAGCGCCAGGCGCTTCTCGTCCTCGTGCTGCTCGACGAAGAACATGTTCTCCGCGTAGTTGTCGTAGTGACCCGAGGTGACGTAGGTGTCGATGTCGTAGAGCAGGGGCGTCTTCACCTCGAGGTAGGAGCGCCGCTGGTTCTCCCGGCGCCGGAGCTCCTCCAGCTCGTTCCAGATCACCATCCCCTTCGGATGCCAGAACGGCGAGCCCGGAGAGTGCTCGGAGAGGTGGAAGAGGTCGAGCTGCGTCCCCAACCGGCGGTGGTCGCGCTCGCGCGCCTGCTCAAGGCGCTCCAGGTAGGCGTCCAGATCGGCCTGGTCATAGAAGGCCGTCCCGTAGATCCGCGTCAGCTGCTTGTTGTGCTCGTCGCCGCGCCAGTAGGCGCCCGCGAGCCCGGTCAGCTTGACCGCCTTGATCGGGGCGGCATTTTGTAAATGCGGCCCCCGGCAGAGGTCGGTGAAGTCGCCCTGCGTGTAGAAGGAGATGTCGCCGTCGGCGGTATCGACGAGCTCGACCTTGTAGGGCTCGTCCTCGGCCTCGAAGCGGCGCCTCGCCTCCTCGCGCGATACCTCCTCGCGATTCCACTCGCGCCCCTCGGCGATCTCCCTCAGCAGCTCGGCCTCGATCCGCTCGAGATCGGCCTCCGAGATCGGCTCCGGGAAGTCGAAGTCGTAGTAGAAGCCGTTCTCGATCGGGGGGCCGATCGCGATCTTGACACCCGGATAGAGGCGGCGGACGGCCTCGGCGAGCAGGTGCGCGGTCGAGTGGCGGAGCACATAGAGCGCGTCCGGGTCATCCTTGTCCCTCGTGGTCAGGATCTGGATCTTCTGGCCGTCCTGAAGCGGCAGGCGCAGGTCCTGGACGTGGCCATCCGATCGAACGAGAACCGCCTGCTCGGCAAGCTTCGGTCCGATCGCGGCTGCGGCATCCCGCCCCGTCGCGCCGTCGGGAAGTTCAAGTTCGGAGTTGTCGGGAAGGACGACTTTCATGGCAGAGCAGGATACTTCCGAGCCTCGGGAAGACGACCGCAACGACGATCTCGAAGAATCGCCGGTGCCGGACCCCGAAGCGACGGACGGCGACGCCGAGGACGACCCCGAGGCCGACTAGCCGAGGCGCAGATGCCAGACCACGTCGTCCGCGTTCGGGCGCACGCCGCCGATCGCCTCGTAGAAGGCCATCGCGCCGGCGTTCGACTCGTTCGTGAGCACGAATGCATCGCGAAAGATCGTTCTCGCGCGCAAGCTCCGCGAGGCGCTGCATCAGCGCCGTGCCGACCCCTTTGCGGCGGAACTCATCGTGCACGCCGATCTCGTAGACGAACAGGTGCGCGGGGTCTCCGTGACGACGCGGCAACACGTGCGCGAGCACGAAGCCGATCGGCGTGGAGTCCTCGAAGGCCGCGAGGAAGAGCGTTCGCTCATCGGCGAGGAGCTCGGTCTGCGGCTCACGCTCGGCGAGCTCCCGCACAACGTCCTCGTCGCCGAGCCCGAGCCGACGGACGTTCACGTGAACGCCGCGTCGCGGACGTTGGCCGGCGCCTTCAGCCAGTAACTCTCGCGCAGCCATTCGAGCGCGGCCGTCAGCGTCTCCTCGTCCGTGACCGTGGCCGTGATCCAGCCGTAGCGGCCGACGTAGCGGGCGGTGCTCACGTACGGGAGCAGGTGCGCGATCTCGCGCTCCTCGGCGGTCAGCTTCAGCGTCACCTGCACCGCCTTCGGCTCTACCGTGAGCCAGGCAAAGACTTTGTTCGAGCCGACCTTGAAGACCGGGAAATCGCCCCACGGGTGATCCTCGTAGGTCTCGGGAAACGAGAGCGCCAGCTCCCGAATTCGAGTCTCGATGGCGGTTCCCCGCACGGCGTCATTCTCGCCGTTTGGCCAGTCAGTCGGTGGGGTACCCATACGATTTCAAAGCGGTAAAAGGAGGATCCAATGGCGAAGAGCGTCCAGGAATTGATGACTTCGAATCCGTGCTCGATCGACGCGGACAAGTCCGTCGCTTACGCCGCGAAGATGATGCGCGACGAGAACGTCGGTCTCGCACCGATCGTCGAGGGGAAGCGGCTCGTCGGCACGGTCACCGATCGCGACATCGCGATCCGCGTCGTCGCGGAAGGCAAGGATCCGGAGTCGACCAGGGTGACGGAGATCGCTTCGACCGACCTCGTGACCGTGGATCCGCGGCAAGATCTCGACGAGGCACTCCGGCTGATGGCGAAGCATCAGGTTCGTCGCCTGCCGGTGGTCGAGGACGACGGCCGGCTCGTCGGCGTCGTCGCCCAGGCGGACGTCGCGCGGAGCGCCCACGACGCCCGGACCGGCGAGCTCGTCGAAGAGATTTCCAAGTAGGGCGCTGAGCCGCTCCAAGGAGAACGGCCGAGCCGGTGAAGCCGACTCGGCCTCCTGGTCGGCGTCGCAAGCGAACGCCTCAGAGGCGGTCCCGGCTCCCCCCTTCGTCTCCGGCAGCATCAGACGCTTACAGGGCGGCCTCCGGGCCGCCCTCGTCGTTCAACGCTTACACACTTTTTACGGTTTTGTGCAGCAAGACTTTGCATTCAGACGTCATATGTTGAGTCATGGCGAAACCGGATCCCCGCGTCGACAGCCTCGAGCGCGAAATCGCGGCTCTCGTCGAGCAGCGTCAGACGCTTCGCGCCTCGGGCGCCGAGGCTCACGACCTCGAGCGCAACCGGCGCGAGATCGTCGCCCGGCAGCACGAGCTCTCCAGCACGCTGATCTCGATCTACGCGCCGCAACCGGCTTTCGCTCTCGCCTAAGACTCCCCGTTTGACGCCGAGCAGGGGCGGCAAGACCGGTTCGTACCGACGTACGGAAAGGAGCTCTCGTGCCGAACAAGCGGCCTAGCGTCAAGAACGAGAAGCAGTACGAGAAGCTGAAGGAAAAGGGGATGTCGAAGGAGCGCGCGGCCAGGATCTCCAACTCGCCGGGCTCCTCGAGTCGCGGCGGCAAGAAGTCGGGCTCATCCTCGTCCTCACGCTCGAACTCCAAGCAAGGCGGAACGACCGCTCAGAAGAAGGCCGCAGGCCGCAAGGGCGGCAAGGCGGCGGCGCGGAAGTCGTAGCCCAGGCGCTCGGCCAAAAGAGAGGGCGGCCCCTGCGACGGAAGCCGCCCTCGATTGCGCCTGCTGGTTCGAGGAGCAAGGAGGTCAGCGGCGAGCCACCCTGAACCTGCTCCCGGACGAATCATCGTTAAGCGATCTAGTCCTGCATCCCCCTTTTGGGCGACTCGGGCTGATTGACCCAGGCGGACTACATTCGCACCGTGTCCGAGCCGCTGCTCGAAAATCCAAGGGCTCTGAGCGAGAAGATCGCAGGAGCTCTGGGCGGTAGACCTGTTGAGCACGAAGGGCTGAGCGGATTCCTGAACTCGGAATTCGACCGCTTTCTCAACCAGCTCTTCGCGTCCGAGAAGGTTGCCCCGCAACACGCCGTTGCGGCGCTCGGGGGCCGGCCCGGCTTCGTCTGGCTCGGAGAGAGGCCGAACTCCGAAGACCTCGGCCGGTTGCGATTGCTGGAGATGTACGGGATGGCGGCGACGACCGCGGTCCGCCCAGAGCGGCGGCTTCCGCAGGGTGAGACTGGCGAGGTGAGATCACGGGACGATCTCGACGGTTGGTTCGGGGTCTACTCCGAGGTGTTCGGCGCCGATCCGAGCGCGCGCGACGAATGGACCCGGATCCACGACACGCTCGGCCCGTCCGGCGACGGCTCGCTGCTGCTCCTGCTGGCGCGGGTCGACGGCTCGCCGGCGGCCACCGGCGCGGTGTTCTTCCAGCCCGACGCGGCCGGTCTCTACTGCTTCACGACACTGTCGGGGATGCGCCGCAGGGGATTGGCCTCGGCGCTCGTCGACGCCTGCCATGAAGCGGCGCGGGCGAGAGGCATCGAGCGCGCGGTCTTACAAGCCACGAACTCGGGCAGACCGGCCTACGCGAGAGCCGGCTACCGCGAGGAACGATCACTTCCGGTTTTGCTCTCCCCGTAGCCTTGACGCCGAGAGTTTCCGCTCGTACCTTCGTCCGGTGACACGCTCAGTCGTCTGCATCTCCCACGCCGCCGGGGCCGGCGGCGAACAAGTCGGCCGGCTCGTCGCGGAGCACCTCGGCTTCCTCTACGTGAACGAGGAGATCGTCGCCAGGGCGGCTGCCAAGGGAGGCCTCGATGCGGCAGACGTGGCGGACGAGGAGCGACGGAAGTCGCTCGGCACGCGTGTGCTCAACGCGATCGCGCAGGGCGGCGGCGAGGCGTGGGCGCTGGGCGCCAGCGGTCCCCTCGGCTCCCGCGAAGAGCAACTGGACAGCGACGACATCCAGTCACTGATCCGCGAGACGATCGAGCAGACGGCAGCGCGCGGCAAAGCGGTGATCGTCGCGCATGCCGCCTCGTATGCAATCGGCCGCGGCGATGCGGCCCTGCGCGTCCTCGTCACGGCATCGCCCGAGACGCGCGCAACTCGTGTCGCCGGTGCGGGAGAACTCGATCAGGCGGAGGCAGCTCGCGCCGTCAAGGAATCGGATGCGGGCAGGGCCGACTACCTGAAGCGCTTCTACGGGATCGGCGAGGAATCGCCCACCCACTACGACCTCGTGCTCAACACTGACGCTGTTTCGATCGAGCAGGCCGCCGAGCTGATCTCCCAGGCCGCCTCCGGCTAGCCGCGGCCGCGGCGCAGGCTCCAGCGCAGCCGTAGCTCGCGGCCACCGGTCAGGCCCGAGGGGCGCAGGATCAGCACGAGCGCCATGATCGCGGCCAGAAAGACCAGCCGCGTGCCCTGCCAGAGCGTGAACGTTAAGACCACGTGGACATGGGATTGCTCCGCCCGGCTGAGGAACGAGTCGAGCCCGCTGACGCCGAGCGCGCCGATGACCGCGCCCCAGAGACTCGTCAGCCCGCCGACGACGAGCATCGCAAGCGTCAGGAACGTCAGCTCGAGGTAGACCTGCTCGGTCGTGATCGACCCGAGCAGGTGGACGTAGAGCGCGCCGGCGAAGCCGGCAAGTGCGCCTGAGAGGGTGAAGGCCAGCAGCCGCTCGAGGTGGATGTTCACCCCCACGCTCCGAGCGACCGCCGGGTCCTCGCGGGAGGCGCGCAGGAGCCGGCCGCGGCGGCTTCGCTGGTAGAGGAATGCGACCACGATCGCGACCAGCGCGCCGAGCGTCGCCTGCAGGGCACCGGTCGTCTCGGGTACCAGCGCGAGGGTGGTTGCGCCGGGGCCGATCTTCGTCCACTCCCTCAACACGTTGTGCGTGATCTCGAGCACGGCGAACGTCGCGATTCCGGCGGCCAGGCCCGAGAGCCGCATCAGCGGCAGACCGACGACGAAAGCGAAGACGCCGCCGAGGCCCGCGGCGAGCAGGAGTGACGGGACGTTGCCGACAGAGTGGTCTCGCAGGAGCGGAAAGACGCTCGTCAGTACGCCTTTCTTCGAGTCGACGGGCACGGTCATGACGCCCGCCGCGAAGGCACCTACGGCGACGAAGCTGATCTGCCCGAAGGAGAGGACTCCCGAGATCCCGACGAAGACGTAGATCGCGACCACGATCGCGACGAAGACGAGCGCGTTCAGGAAATAGACCTCGTTCGAGGCGGAGGCAGTCGTGGCGAGGGCGCCGACGAGGATGACGATCACCGCGGGGCCGAGCAGCTCGGTGAGCGTGTCGAGCCGCCGGCTCATACCCGCTCCACGGCGGCCCTGCGCCCCCAGGCGAAGAGTCCCGCAGGCCGCAGCAGCAGGACGACGATCACCAGCGCGTAGACGACCGACGGCAGGAAGACCGTCTTGTCGGTCGGGAGTGCAGCGTTGACGAGGACCGAGACGAAGCCGATCGCGAAGCCTCCGAGCGTCGCCGTCCAGAGGCGGTCGATGCCGCCGACGACGACGCCGACGAGGACGATGATCGTGTCCTCGAGGGCGAAGTCCGGCTGGACGAAAGGGTTCTGGACGGTGAGCAGAACGGCCACGGCGCCCGCGAGCAGGCCGGAGACGACGACCGCGAAAGCGATCACGCGGTTGGCACGCACACCGAGCAGCCGCGCGGTGCGGAAGTCGCTCGCCGCCGCCCGGGTGTGGAGCCCGATCGTCGTCCGGGCGAGCACGAGCGCCAGCGCCACGAGCGCACCAACCGCAACACCGACGGCCACGAATGTCACCTTGCGGACGTCGACCCCGCCGACACTGACCGCCTGGTTCAGCGGCGCGACCGAGCTCGCGATCTGGCCAAGCGTGCCGTCGCGAAGATCGATGATCAGCGCCAGCGCCTGCAAGAAGAACGAGACCGCGAAGGTCGTCACGAGCATCACCGCCGGCGAGGAGCCACGAAGCGGGCGGAAGACCAGCCGGTCCATCGCGAGCGAGAGGGTGACGACGACCGCGAAGCAGGAGACGATGCTCGCCGCCACGGGCCAGCCCGACGTGTAGGCGAGGGTGTAGGCGCCGGCCATGATCAGCTGTCCGTAGGCGAAGTTGACGAGCCGCAACACTCCGAACACAAGCCCGATCCCGACCGCCATCAGCGCGTAGATCGCCCCCTGCCCGAACGCGTCGCCGAGCGTCTGGAGGTCGACTGAGGCGATTGTGCTCATCGGCCAACCCCGTGAGCGGTTCGGTGGACCTCGAGACGAACTCCGAACCGAGGTCTCCAACCAAACTGGACGCGTAGCGTGCTCACGAGGCGAGGTAGGCGGCGATGATCTTGTCGGTGTCCTCGGCGTCCGCGGGGCCGAGCGTCATCTGCAGCTCGCCGCCGACAAGGACATGCGTCCGGTTGGCGAGCGCGACGGTGCGCTGGGCGCGCTGCTCGACCAGCAGGATCGTCGTTCCGACCTCACGGATCTCCGTGAACGCCTGGAAGATCCCGTCGACGGCGAGCGGCGCCAGACCCAGGGAAGGCTCGTCCAGGAGCAGGATGTCGGGGCGCGCCACCAGCGCCCGCCCGATCGCGAGCTGCTGCTGCTGCCCGCCCGAGAGCGCTCCTGCCTGCCGCCGCCGGAACTCGGCCAGGATGGGGAAGAGCTCGAAGGCGGGACCCAGCGCGTCGCCGATGTACGCCTGCCGGCGCGCAGCGAGGCCGAGGCGGAGATTCTCCTCGACGGTGAAGTCGCCGAAGATCCGCCTGCCTTCCGGGACGAGCGCAATGCCGGCGCGGGCGATCGCCTCGGCCGAGCGGCGTCTTAGCGACTGCCCGTGCAGCCGGATCTCGCCGCGATGAGCCGGCAGCAGGCCCATGATCGCGTGCAGCGTCGTCGACTTCCCGGCCCCGTTCGGGCCGATCAGGCCGACGATCTCCCCCTTGCCGACAGACAGCGTCAGGTCCCGGACGGCGGAAACGCTCCCGTAGCGAACCTCGATCCCGTCGAGCTCGAGCGCCGCCGCTTCAGGCATCCGTCGCCACCGCGGTCTCGCCGAGATAGGCCGCGGCGACGTTCAGGTCACCGCGAATCTCCTCGGGCGTCCCGGCCGCGAGTGTCCGGCCCTGGTCGAGCACGTGGATGCGGTCGCAGACGCCCATCACGAGCGCCATGTTGTGGTCGATCAGCAGTACGCCGGCTCGATGGTCGTCGCGGACGGAGCGGACGACCTCTGCGAACTCGGGCACTTCGGCCTCCGGCAACCCGGCGGCGGGCTCGTCCATCAGCACGAATGCCGGCTCGGTGACGAGGGCACGCGCAACCCCGAGCCGGCGCTCGTCGCCCTGGGCGAGCGAGCCGGCCCGTACGTCGGCCAGCTCCGTCAGGCCCAGTCGCCCGAGCAGCTCCTGGGCCCGCCGCCGCGCCTCGCGCGCTCCCACGCCGACCCCGAGCGCGGCGACCTCGACGTTCTCCCGTACGGAGAGGGCCCGCAGCGAGCGACTGTGCTGGAACGTCCGGGTCAGCCCCGAGCGCGCCCGGCGATGCGCGCTCCAGCCGGTGATCTCGCGACCGCGGAGCTCGACCGTCCCGGAAGTCGGCAGGTCGAAGCCGGTCAGCACATTCACGAGCGTCGACTTGCCGGCGCCGTTCGGCCCGACGAGGCCGACGACCTCCCGACTGTGCAGCTCCAGGGTGACGTCCTGCAGTGCCTGGACACCCTCGAATGACCTCGAAACGGCGGAGGCCCGAAGAATGTCTTCGGGCCTCCCTTCGATCCCACTTGCCGGCGCCGGATCTCCCAACTAGAGCTTGGGGATGACCTTCGCCCGCACCAGGCCCTTGAGCTTGGCCTTGTTGTTGTTGATCTCGATCACGCGGTAGTCGCGCCCGAAGACGGTGTGCAGCTTCGCCGAGAAGCTGATCCTGCCGCCGAGCACGGGGACGCGCTTGAACTTGACGAGCTGCGCGGCAAGCGCGGATCCCTTGGTGGAGCCGTGAGCCCGCTTGATCGCAATCACTATCCCGTCGATCGCGTCCGCACCGCCGAGGAAGCCGCCGGTGCTGGGCGGCGAGCCTGCCGCCTTCAGGGCCGCGATCATCGAGCGGACCGGAGCCGACGGGTCGTCGCCGAAGACCGATGCATAGGTGACGAAGTAGTAGTTCGTGACCTTCGGGTTGTTGGTCACCCAGTAGGTCCCGTCACCGGCCCAGGAATTGATGATCGGCGTCTTGTTGCCGAGCGACCGAAGGCCGGAGACGAACGCGGGCAGCTCGCCGAACGAGGTCGACGTGACGTAGACGGCGGCCTTGTGGCTGTTCAGGCGGGTGACTGCGCTGTTGACGTTGTTCGCACCGGTCGCGTACGACTCGCGGTCGACGATCTTGCCGCCGAGCTGCCTGAACCGCTTGTCGAAGGCCTGGACGACGTTCTTGAAGTAGACGAGCAGCGTGTTGGTGCCGAGCCCTGCCGTCTTCCAGCCGCGGCTCCACGCGTACTGCGCCATCGCCGAGCCCTCGTCCTGCGCGACGTTCCCGAAGCTGAACGCGAGCTTCCCCTTGGCGGCGAAGCGCTTCGGCCCCATCTGATCCGTGCCGATGCACGGTGCCACAGCGAGCACGCCGCGGTTGATCGCCGCCTGCACTACCGGGGTCGCGAAGTCGACGTCGCAGGTCGTGAAGATGATGTTGGCGCCCTGGCCGAGCAGGCTGATCGCGCAGGCCTTGGCCGTGGTCGGATTGTTGTTCTGCGTGTCGCACGTCTTGATCACGAGCTTCCGCTTGGTAACGCCGCCCTTCGCGTTGATCTGCTTGACGCGGATCTTCGCTGCGGCGAGCGCCGGATCGTCGAATGGGGCCATCTGGCCCTTCGCGTCGAAGGCCCACCCGATCACGATCGGCTTCTTCGCGTCGGTGGCGGCGTGACCGCCTGTCGCTCCCGCGATCGCGGCGACTGCAACAACCGCTCCCAGGAGTACCGCCAGACCTCCCCACCTGGTCGTCCGCTTCACTGCGCCTCCTCTCGTATGTCCCGCCCCTGCTGTTGTAGAACTTACTACGGTCGCGCCCGATTTACGGTTGCGGTCGACAGGAGCTCGCGCAGCTTCTTGACGCCTTTTGTCGCGAGTTCGCGGGGATCCTTCTGCCAGAGCGAGCCGGGCAGCTCCGCGTCGGAGAAGATCTCGAGGTCGAAGAGTCCGTCCCAGCGAAGCGCTTGGAGGATCGGCCCGAACTCGATCGCGCCGTCTCCGGGGAGCACGCGGTCATTGGTGTTTCGCGTCGGTTCCCGCCAGTCCGCGAGGTGGACGCCGTAGATCCGGTCGCGATGGCGGTCGACCTGTTCGAGCGGCTCGCGCCAGAGATGCCAGGTGTCGTACATCAGGCCGATGTCGGCCCCCGACTCGTCGATGAGGGCGGCCGCCTCGTCGAGAGAGCTGACGATCGACCAGAAGTGCGCGAATTCGCGCTGGATGGGCTCGAGGACGACGCGGACGCCGGAGCGCTTCCCTTCGTCGGCAATTTCTCGTAGGCCGTCGACGATCGCTTGATGGTCGTCTCCGGGTCCGGTCAGGAAGAGCACGCAGGGCGGCTCGAACGGCGCGAGGCGCCTGATGCCGGCGCACATCGCTTCGACGCGCCGTGCGGGGTCCTCCGGCCCCTCCATCAGCGGTAAGGGCAGGATCGATGGCACCGCCGGCACAGCGGTCGCCGCTGCGAGCCCGCTGTTTCTGAACCGCTCGAGCGAGTCCTCGGCGAGCTTGAACTCCCAGATCCCGATTCCGTCGGCTCCGGCCACGCGGTAGACGTCGAGATCGTCCGCGAAGGAGGCAGAGACCGTAGTGATCTGGGAGATCGAGACTCGGGCGTTCATCGGCCGACGCGTCTCCTTATCCGCTGGAGGAGGGGCGGCTCGAGCAGGCCTCTCGCGACGAGCGTTCCCGAGCCGGCGCCGAGACCCGGCCCCGGGTGGGTGCTGGCGCCGATCTGCCACAAGCGCCGGACCGGAGTCGCGTGCCCGGGACTCGCCGGGAACGGCCGCCAGAGCAGGTTCTGGTCGAGCGCGAGCGAGCCTGAGTACGGGTCGCCATGGCGGAGGTTGATATTCGCTGCCTGTAGGTCGGCAGGCGAGAGCACGACGCGCTTGCGGATCGCCGACTCGAGGTTCGGCACCTGCGCGGCTATCCGCGCCTGGATCCGGTCCGCGTATCGCTCTCGCAGCTCCTCGGTCCAGGTGCCGCTCTTGGTGTCGAGCTCGCCGGCCGCATCGCCCTTGACGTGCCAGGGCAGCTCCTGAAGCTGGATCCAGAGTAGTCCGGCTCCGTCCGGCGCCCGCGAGGGATCCATCGTCAACGGCTGGCCGACGACGACGGTCGCCTCGGCCGGCAGGAGCCCGCGCTCGGCCTCGTTCACGGCACGCGAGACGCCGTCGAGCCCGGGCGTCAGGTGGACGATCGCCGCGCGAGCGAGGCGCTCGTCTCCCTCCCATCGCGGCGGCTCCGATAGTGCGAAGTGGATCTGCATCGCGGAGCGCCCGTACCGAAACCGCCGGCCGCCATCGGCGAACGCCGGCGCCTCGTCTTCGAGCAGGCACCCGTAGAGCTGGGTTGGCGTCACGTTCGCGATTACGGCGCGACGGGCCGTCACGTTCTCGCCGCCGGCGAGCCGGACGCCGACCGCCTCGCCGTCTTGGACGAGGATGCGGTCCACATCCCGCCCCGTCTCGCAGACGCCGCCGTGGTCGCGAATCAATTGCACGAGTGCGTCGACGAGCCGCGCACCTCCGCCGCGCGGGATCGGCATCCCGCCCTCCTGAATCGCCACGACGATGACCTGCGTCATGAACCCGGACAGCGCCGCGTCGGGGCCGAGCCCCGTGTGCAGCACCCAGGGGGCGAGCAGCCCGTGAGCCCGCTCGGACGCGAAGGTGGAGGTCAGCCAGTCGCGGCTCGAAGCGAGCACGTTCCCCGTGAGCTCGACGAGTCCGCGGCGTCCGAGCCTGCGGTAGGCCTTCAGCCCGAGCGCGAGCCCGTCGCGCGACCAGAGTTCGGTCCCGAGCACGCCGAAGGCGAGATCGGCATTCGGAACGAAGCCGTCGAGCACCCGCCGCCAGGCAGCCCCGTCGCCCGCGACATGACGGTCGAGCTCCTCCGCGTTCGCGTCCGCGCTGCGGAGCAGAAACGCCGCCTCGCCGTCCGGATAGAGCGTCGCAGTTGGATACTCGGTGTTCCGGTACTCGAGCCCGCGAGCCGCCAACTCGTCGCCGAGCTCCGTGTGCGCCGCGCCGCCGACCCAGAGCGGATGCCAGGCGCTGAAGACATCGTGCTGGAACCCGGGGTCGGTGAGCTCCGCCGTCTGAATGGCCCCACCAAGGTGCTCGCTGCGCTCGAGCACGCAAACGTCCCACCCGCCCCGCGCCAGCAGCGCGGCGCAAGCGAGCGAATTGATGCCGCTGCCGACGAGGATCGCGTCGTGGTCGGTCACGAACGCGATCGTATGCTGGCCTCACGCGGTCAGGCGCGTCGGACAGCCCGCGCCAGGCGGGGTTTATCGAGCCGGCGGCACAGCCGGCAGCCGTGCTGGACGAGTCCGCTTAGGCAGGACGCCGCGACGGCTGCCTCCCCTGCGGCTGGACACGAGGGGACGCCGGGGGGATGATCCGCGCGACGGTAGTGCTCTTCCGAGCGGCCCGGAGAGCGAATCCGAGCCGAAGGGGAAAAAATGAACAATGAGAAAGGGCAGCCCGATGAGCCGAAGGGCGGCGACACAGACCAGGAGCACTCTTTCGGCGAGCTTCGAAATTATGTGCCCGCGGAAATCCTGAACGTCTCCTTCCCTGCAGCGGTCCGCGGCTACGACCGACACGCCGTCGACGCACACATCAAACGTGTCAATCGCCTGCTCGCCGAGATGAAGGTGAGTGCCTCACCGCGCGCGGCGGTCAGGCACGCGCTCGAACAGACCGAACTACAGGTCAGGGGCCTGCTCGAGCGGGCGCGGGAAACGGCAGACGAAATCACGACGAGCGCGCACCGCGAAGCGGAAACCGAGGCGGACGGAATCAGGGCAAAAGCGGCGGAGTTGCTCGTCAACGCGACTGCCGAGGCGGAGGCAACCAAGACCGAAGCCGGGAAGCTTCTCGCTGACTCGAGAGCTGAAGGAGAGACCGTGCTTGCGAACGCAAGGGCAGAGGCAGAAGACATCCTCGTTCGCGCACGCCTCGAGGCAGAGAGCACCGTCAAACGTGCGCGCGGCGAGGCCGACGAGCGCCTTCAGCAGCTACAGGCCGAGCTCTCTTCTCTACAGGATCAGACGGAGGCGCGGATGCGCGCATTTCAGGCCGATACCGCCGAGGTTTGGGAGCAGCGTGGTCAGCTGCTCGAACAGATGCGCGAGATGGCGAGCAGGCTCGTCGAGTTGGCCGATGCGGCAACTGACCGAGAGCCCGACGAGCCGGACCTGCTCGAAGCGTTGGAACCAAAGGCTGAAGGAGAGCCTCGAGCTTCCGAGCGTGGGGAGAACGACTCGACAGTAGCGCTGGTCGAGGCCGACGAGGCCGCTGAGGGCGAGGATCGCACGGCCGCCAAGCAAACCCCGGGCGGCGGCCGGTCGAAACAGACGGTCAAGACGACGCGGCGACCGAGCTGACGGTCCGGTTCGCGGTCTAGTAGATGAAGCTCACGGTTCCGGCTACTCGCGCCTTGTAAGCGACGCAGCGGCCGAGGAGCCGGTGCCGGTAATGGGTCAGGGTCACACTGAAGTTGCCGGTGCCGTTCGACGTCGTCGGCGTCGAGACGGCCTTCAGCGCGTCGGCCACGAGATACTTCTGGTTCGTGCAATTCGCTCCACGGTCGAGCGTCGTGATCTTGCCTCCGTGGTGGGTGAAGGTCCCGACGACGGCATCGACGGAGCTGCCGGGACCGCGAATCGCCATCGCAAAAGAGCCGCCGTTGACGTAGGTCGGGTCGGAACCGAGCCGGTCATGCTTCACTGTCGCGTTCCAGTACGCCGTGCCGCCCGCGTCCCCACTGCCGTTGCCTGCGAACGAGCCGACGGTTGAAGTGAACGCGTACTCGTAGCCCACGACCTTGAAGCTGGTAGACACGGGCGCCGAGGAGGCAGCTGCGGGAAGCGCCACTGCCACGAGGATGAGAGGTACGACGAGTAACGCGGGGGTCATTGCCATAGGTCGCCTGATAAGACCCGCTTTCGGCAGGCGAGTTAGGAATGATGCTCTCTTGTCAGGCAGCGTCACGTCGCTGTTCTCTCTCAATTTCGGCGAGTAGCACGTCGGCCGCCTGTGAGTTGTCGATTCGGACAAGGCGGCCGAGAGGGCCCCGTCGCTCCCACCAAACGGCCCGCATTCCCGCATCCGCGAGCTGCTGCGCGCAGTACACGCAGAGTCTCACGTGCCGGTCCGCCTCCGCGCTCGTTGCTCCAGCGACATAACGGCGGATGTCCGCGTCGGTCAGGTGGGCGAGCAGCTGCACGAATAGGTGATTCCACGTCCATGCACGCTTGACACGCTAAAAGCCGAGTCTACGACGCAGCGAGCATCGTGACGAGGTACGGCGGGTGGGGGCAACCTCAACTACGTCAACGGCAAGTACGAGTTCAGTGACACCGAGTTCTTCACCAACATCCTCGCCCCGAGCGGCGGTGTGGTTGCGAAGGTCGCCGGTGTCGAGCACATGGGCTCGGGCGGCAGCAACTTCTCGTTCACGTTCGGCCAGTGCGAGGCGCCGCAGGACTAAGCGCAGCTCCAAGCGGCTGGGGATGCCAACAGCGTCTCGGATCCCCAGCCCATCGTCGATGCCGAATCCGACCAAAATCCGCCAACACACGGTTTGAGGCCCCGGAATGGCCTCTCTTCTTGGCTCAAACCCGCTTGGTTGAGCCGATGGGCGGTACTGGGCTCGAACCAGTGACCCCCAGCTTGTCGAGCTGGTGCTCTCCCAACTGAGCTAACCGCCCTGGTTGGCTCAGTTTAGCCGAGCGAAAACGCGACCGTTCGTCGCCGCGACCGACCTGTGCGGGCGCGGCTCGCCCAGGCAGCGCAACGCCGTGCCTTCTACCCGATCCAAGTCAGCCGACGCGTTCGAGCGGCGCGTAGTCGAGCATCAATCGCCGCTCAGCGTCCTCGCCCGCGAACCGGACCGTGACGACGCCGCCGGGCTCGATGCGGGTGACGATGCCCTCGCCGAGCGTCTCGTGGCGGACCGTGTCGCCAGTCGAGAGCTCAGGGACGTTCTCGCGGGGCGCGATCCCGCCGCCGCCGGCCGACGCATACGACGACCACGACGCCGGACGGAGCCGCTCACGCTCCACACCCTCCTCGGGGAGCTCGTCGAGGAACCGAGAGGCCAGGTTGTAGTTCCGGTTCCCCCAGAGCGAGCGCGCGCTCGCATGCGTCAGCACGAGCCGCTCCTTCGCGCGCGTCATGCCGACGTAGGCGAGCCGGCGCTCCTCCTCGAGCGTGTTCTCCTCCAGCGAACGCGAGTGCGGGAAGATCCCCTCCTCCATCCCGATCATGAAGACGGCCCGGAACTCGAGGCCCTTCGCGTTATGCAGGGTCATCATGGTGACGAGCGAGCCCTCGCCACGCATCGCGTCCTGATCGGAGTAGAGCGAGATCTCCTGCAGGAAGCTGGAGAGGTTCGGCTCGTCGGCCTGTTCCTGGTACTCGCGCGCGACCCCGACGAGCTCCTGCAGGTTCTCGATCCGGCCCTGCGACTCGATCGTGCGCTCGGCTTCGAGGGTCGTCAGGTAGCCGCTGCCCTCGAGGGTTCGTTCGATCAAGTCGGGCACATCGAGCTCGAGCGCTCCCGACATCAGCGACTGCATCAGGGTCCGGAACTCGCGCACCGCCTTCAGCGGCGCCGCCCCCACTCCGGCCTCCTCGCCGAACTCGAACGCCTCCCAGAGCGAGACCCCTTGCGCGTCGGCGTAGGTCTGCAGGCGCGCCAGCGAGGAGTCGCCGATCCCGCGGCGCGGCCGGTTGACGATCCGCTGGAGCGAAACGGCGTCGTAGGGGTTGTCGATCACCTGCAGGTACGCGATCACGTCTTTGATCTCGGCGCGCTCGTAGTAGCGAGGGCCGCCGACAACCTGGTAGGCGATCCCCTGGCGGACGAGGATGTCCTCCAGCACCCGCGATTGCGCATTCGTGCGGTAGAAGACGCCGATCTCACTGCCGTTGAAGCCCTCCTCGACGAGGCCGGCGATCTCGGCGGCGACGAAGCGGGCCTCGGCGTGCTCGTCCTCGACCTCGTAGACGCGGACCGGCTCGCCCTCGCCGAGCTCGGAGAAGAGGTTCTTCGGCTTGCGCTCGCGATTGTTCGCGATCACCTGGTTCGCGGCACGGAGGATCGTGTTCGTGGAGCGGTAGTTCTGCTCCAGCGGGATCGTCCGCGTCCCGGGGAAGTCGCGTTCGAACTCGAGGATGTTGCGGATGTCGGCGCCGCGGAAGGCGTAGATGGACTGGTCCGGATCCCCGACGGCGAAAAGGTTCCTGTGCTCTCCGGCCAGGAGCTGGAGCAGCCGGTACTGGGCGTGGTTGGTGTCCTGGTACTCGTCGACGAGCACGTAGCGGAAGGCCTTGCGCCAGCGCTCGAGCGCCTCGGGGAAGCGCTCGAGCACGTCGACGGTCAGAAAGAGCAGATCGTCGAAGTCGACGGCGTTCGAGCTGAAGAGACGGCGCTGATAGAGCTCATAGGTATCGGCGACCGTCTGGTCGTAGAACGAGGCGACACGGGTCTTATACTCGTCCGGGCCGACGAGGTTGTTCTTGGCTGCCGAGATCTGCGCGTGGATTCCGCGCGGGACGAATCGCTTCGGGTCGCGCTCGAGTTCCTCCAGGCACGCCTTCGTGAGCCGGATCTGATCAGCCTGGTCGTAGATCGTGAAGTTCGTGCGGTAACCGAGGCGGGGCGCCTCGCGCCGGAGGATGCGGCCGCAGGCGGCGTGGAAGGTCAGGATCCAGAGCCCGCGCGCACTCGGGCCGAGCAGGTCCTCCAGCCGCTCCTTCATCTCGTTGGCGGCCTTGTTCGTGAAGGTGATCGCGAGGATCTCGTTCGTCTTGACGCCGCAGGCCGTGATCAGGTGGCCGACGCGGTGGGTGAGCACGCGCGTCTTGCCGGAGCCGGCGCCGGCGATCACGAGCAACGGGCCTTCGGTCTCGAGCACGGCCTCTCGTTGAGCCGGATTCAGGTCGGCGAGGTAGGTGTCGGGCGAGGTGACGGACATCGGCTCTAGGCTAGCGGCCGTGGGTTACGCGTTTTCGACGCTGGACGAGCTCGGCGACGGCGTCGTCCGCAAGATCCGGCCCCGGCTCGGGATCACCGCGTTCGGCGCGAACGTTTGGGTGCTGGCGCCCGGTGTCGAGTCACGGCCGCACTTCCACGAGCTGCAGGACGAGCTCTACTTCGTCCACCGGGGGCGGGCGCTGTTTCGGCTGCCGGGCGAGAGACGTGAGCTGGGCCCGGGCGGCCTGTGCCACGTCGAGGCGGCGACGCCGCGCCAGATCGTCAGCGTCGGCGACGAGGATCTCGTGCTCGTCGTGGTCGGCGCCAAGGACGGGTACGTCGGCCGCGACGGGCAGCCTGCCGATCCGTCGCAGCTCGGTTGACAGCGTCCTTTCGAGGCGTGTCCTCGTGCCTGGCACCAAAACGGCCCAGGGACATGGCCTGGCCCTCGCCGGGTTTCTGCCTCTTTGGGGCGGAAATGGCGGTTCGGAGTGTCTCCGTGCCTGGCACCGGGACACGCCACGAGGGGGCGGTTGCTAGTCCGACCGGGACAGGCTCGCAAGTACCGTCAGCACAAGACCCGCGACGGCGGCGCTGAAGGCGATTCCCGCCCCACGGAGACTCCAAGCGTGCGCCAAGACGCCGACGCCGATCACCGGCAGCGAGAGGCCGACGTACATGACGACGAAGAAGCTCGACGCAATCTCGCCGCGCTGAGCGACCGGAGCACGCTGGTTGATCGCCGCTAGGCCGGCGCCGATCACGAAGCCCTGGCCGAGGCCGACTACCGAAGCCGAGGCGATCAGCGCAGCGAGTGACTCGATTCCCAGCGCGAGCGCGAGCAGGCCGACCCCGCCCACCAAGAGTGCGCAGCCAACGACGAGCGCCCGTCGGTCAGACGAGCGCGAGACGAGCAGTTGGCCGACGATCGAGGCGCTGAAGAGGATGAAGACGATCGCACCCGCAAGCGCATGGCTCTTGCGGCCGAGGATCGCCCCCAGAAAAACCGGCGCCACCGAGCTGAAGACTCCCGCCACCGCGAAGCTGCCGAAGCCGGCTGTCGCACCGCGGATGAAGACGCTGCGCACCTGCGACGGCACACTCAACCGTTGGAGGCGTAGTCGAAACGCGGTTCGCTCCACGGTTTCCGGCGTCACCAGCAGGCCGAGCACCGCCGGCCCGAGCAACACGAGGTCGACGATGAAAGGCAGTCGCAGCGGCGAGCCGAAATGGTCGGCTAGCTCGCCTGCGAGGAGCGTCCCCAGCCCCAACCCGCCGAGGTTCACGACGACGGCGACCAGGCTGCCCAGCCGTCTGTTCCCTCCCGGCGCCAGGTCGACGAGCATCGCGGTCGCCGTCCCCGTGAAGACGCCGGCCGAGAACCCGGAGACGACGCGCCCGGCGAAGATCGGCGCCAGCGAGCCGGCGAAGACGAACAGGAACGCGCTCACCGCCGAGAACGCGAGCCCGATCAGCAGCACCGGCTTGCGCCCGATCTCGTCGGAGAGGTTCCCGAACACCAGCAGCCCCGCGATCACGCCGAAGGCGTAGACGGCGAAGATCACGGTCACCATCAGCTCGCCGAAGGAGTAGCGCCGCTCGAAGAGCGGATAGAGCGGCGTCGGCAGCGTCGTGCCGATCATCGTCACCAGGAACGCGTAGGCGACGAGACCGAAGCCCATGTTCCTGCTGACGACCGCCCGCACCACGGGTAGCAAAGCGGACGGCGAGTCCTCCCGCTTCGCTAGCCGCAGCCGGGCGACTCCTTCGGCCGCGTTTAGACGGTCGCGGCGGCAAAGCCGCCACGGCCTCCAGTCGGCATCGCAAGCGACGCCTTAGAGTCGTCCGTCGCAGTCGTGAGGATTCAGCCGATGAGGAGCGAAACTGCGCGGGCCGAGGCCTTCAGCGATGGCGTTTTTGCGATCGCGATCACGCTGCTGATCATCGAGGTCCATGTTCCGGCGCGCGAGCACGCGGAGACGCTCGGCCACGAGCTGCTGCGGATCTGGCCGTCCTACCTCGGTTACCTGACGAGCTTTCTGACGATCGGCGTCATGTGGATCAACCACCACTACGTCTTCGAGTTGATCGCGCGGATCGACCGGACGATGCTGCTCCTGAACACGCTCCTGCTGATGCTGATCGCGTTCGTGCCGTTTCCGACCGCAGTGCTTGCACAGTTCGTCGAGACCGGTGGCGCCCGAGCCGCGGCGGTGCTCTACGGCGCGACGCTGACCCTGACCGCGATGACCTACTTCGCCTGGTGGCGGTACGCCTCGGCCGGCCGGCGCTTGATCGGCGAGCAGGTGCCCGACGAGGCGGTCGACGACATCACCCGCGCCTACACACCGGGGACGCTGCTCTACGGCGGAGCAGCGTTGGTGGCGTTCCTGCAACCGTGGGTGAGCGCGGCGCTCTACCTCGGGATCGCCGTCTTCTACGCCCTCCCGCTCGCGCATTGGCGCGCGCGGCTGGCGCGCAGCTAGCTGTCTAGGCCTTGTTCGGCCGGAGCGCGGCACGCGAGAGCTGCGGGACGCGGTTGCCGTAGAGCGCAAGCCCGACCAGGGCGGCGGTTGCCGTTGCGAGCGTGACCACGAAGGGGGTCATCAGGCTCGCGGCAACGGCATGGGAGCCCGAGTAGCCGGCGATCGCGAGGGCGCCGAGTGCGGCTCCCTGGTAGACGCCGACGTTGCCTGGGAGCAGCGGAGCCGTGTTCGCGAGGCCGGTGATCAGCATGTAGAGCAGTGCCGCGCCGACGCTCAGGTGGATGCCAACGGCGTGCAGGCAGAAGAGGATTCCGAACCAGCGGGCGAGCCAGGTGACCATCAGGATCGAGCCGGCCCGCAGGAGCACTCCGCGCGGTGCGGCCGCTCCGGCCAGGAACGAGGTGATGCTGATCGGCAGCCGGCGGCCGAGGAAGCGGTGGAGCACCGCGGCCAGGGCGAGCGCAGCCACACAGCCTCCGATCCCCGCGACCATCGTCCAGCGGGCCCAGGCCGGAACCGGCAGGAAGAGCGTCGCGCCGGCGCCGAGAAGGGCGAAGGCGATCATCTCGAGCAGGTGCGCGCAGAGCAGCGAGCCGCCCGCGCGCGAGAAACCCGGGTATTTCGTTCCCGATGTGACCTTCAGGACGGCGACCTTCGAAGCCTCGCCCAGGCGTCCGGGCAGAACCGTGTCGAGGAAGGAGCCGATCGAGCTCGAGGCGTAGATCGCGCGGAAGCCGACGGGATGGCGCACGGTCGACGACCACGCCAGCGCGCGCAACGGCTGCACCGCCGCGCAGATCGCAAAGCCAGCTGCGAGCAGCTTCCAGTCCGGACTCGCGGCCGCGTGAAAGCCACCGTTGCTCGCGAGGCGCACGAGCGCGTAGCCCGCGACGGCCGTCGCCAGCAGGAGGAAGCCGAAGAGATAGCGACGACCCATCATCCTTTTGAGCAATCGACGTTCTAGACGCACCGCGAGACCCCTTGATGGGGGACTTACCCAGACCTTGCATTGCTCCCGGCCGTGCCGGGTTTTCCGGCCGGGGCTTGGCGGCCGCAGCAGCCGCTACGGCCTTTGGGCCGGCACCGCAGGCGACGCCTTAGCCCAACCTTTGCTCAAGAGCCCGCGTGAACCAGGTCACAGCCGACTCGAGTGCGTCGGGATCATCCGACTTGAGTACGACTTCAACGTGGGGCCCGTGTGCGCCGAAGCTTGGATACGAGCCTACACGGACTTGGGGGTAGATCTCTAGTGTTTGCCTAAGAATCGCGACGATCCGGCTCTCGGTCGTGCGGTAGGTGCGGCGCCAGGACGAGATCGGCGGGCCCGCTCGCAGCTCATTCTCGATCGTCTCGTACATCGCTTCCATCTCGGCCGGCAGGCCCGGGAGGACGTAGACGTTTTGGAGCAGGAAACCGGGCGCGCCGCCGAGCGGGTTGGCGAGCGGGCGGCTGCCGGCGGGGAGCATCGCCCAGCGGGCCGCGTATTCGGGGTCGTTGGGGAAATTGGCGCGCAAGCCGGCCGCAACCTGCGCGTACTCGGTCTGCTCGGCGCCGAAGGCCGCCGCGACGGCCTCGCGCGTGACGTCGTCGGGCGTGCCCCCCAGGCCGCCGGTGACGACAACGAGGTCGGCCCGGTCGCCCTGCTCGCGTAGCGTCGTCGCGATCTCCTCGATCTCGTCCGGCACGACTGCGATCAGGCGGACAGCGATGCCGGCCGCCTCCAGGCGGCGAGCGAGCCAGCTGCCATTCGTGTTCTCGACGTCGCCGGAAAGGAGCTCGTTGCCGATCGTCACGATCGCGGCGGTCGCCATCGTCGGCCAGTATGGCTTCGTGGAGATTCGTCCGTTCGATGCCGCAGACAGCTCGGCCGCGGCCGAGCTCGTCCGACCTTTGCAGCCGGGCATCCTCGTCACCCCCGCCTACCTCGCCCATCGCGAGCGCTCCGAGCCCGAGCGCGCGCAGCGTCGCTCATGGCTCGCGCTCGAGGGAGGCGAGATCCTGGGCTTCGCCACCTCGGCGGTCAAGTGGGACGAGCCCGGGTCGGTCGGCCGGTTCTGGATCGGCGTCCGGCCGGACCGGCGTGAACGTGGGATAGGAGCCGCACTGTATGAGCTCGCGGAACGCCATGCCGGCGCGCTAGGGGTGCAGCGCGTGACCGTCGAGGTCGACGACGACCAGGACGGGCGCCGATTCGTCGAGGCGCGCGGCTTCGAACCCGTGTCGGCGGAGTTCATCTCGTCGCTCGATCCGCGGATGGCCGACCTCGGCGAGTTCGACGACCTCATGGCCGAAACCTCGGCCGCCGGCTTCGAGTTGACGACGCTGCAGGCGATGGCTCGCCGGCGCGACGACCTCACCGAGTTCTACGAGGCTGCGGGGGCGTGGCCGCCCGGAGGCGGGAATCGAATCACGGCCGAGGATCTGTGGCGGTTCATCTTCGAGCGGCCCGACCTGTCGTGGGACGGCAGCTTCGTGATCCTCGACGAGCAGGGTCGGCTCGTTTCGCTGGCAAGCCTAGTGGTGGATCGTGCTAACCGGCGAGCCGAGAACGACTGGACCGCGACCTTGCCCGACGTGCGCGGCCGCAGACTGGCGCTGCTCGGGAAGCTCGCGACGCTTCGCTGGGCTCGCGATGCCGGAATCCGCGAGATCGTCACCGCCAACGACGATGACAATGTGCCGATGCTGACGCTCAACCAGCGCCTCGGTTACCGTCGCCTGTACGCGCAGGTCGAGCTCGCGCGGGCGCTCTAGGACGAGAGCGGAAAGGCTTTCCGCGCCAGTGCCGGCAGCACCTGCGCCGTCACCCAGACCGGCGTCGTCGTATAGCGCGTCGAGTAGCGGAAGCTGCCGTCGGGCCGGTGGAGGCGCTCGAGATACCCCAGCGCGCCGCGCGGTGGGGGCTTTCCGGCGGCAAGAAAGGCCTGGACGGCCCAGGCCGTCGACTGTGCGTCGGAGCCGCGCCCGAGCGTCAGCTCAAAGCCACCGTCGCGGTTGCGGAAGCGAAGGAGGAACCGCAGCGCGCGCTGAATCGGGCGGCCGGTAACTCGCGCGGCGCGAAGCGCTTCGACGACGGTGGCCGTGTCGTTCGAGTCGGCCGCGCCGGTCGTCCAGCCCCAGCCGCCGGCACGAGTCTGGCGAGCGAGCAGCCAGCGGATCGTGCGGCGGTGAACCGGCGCGCCGACCGCTCGAAGGGCGAGCACGCTCCAGGCCGTGCCGTTGACGAGCGGGCCAACCGAGCCGTTCGGGCGTTGGAGCGCGCGTAGCCGCCTCAAGGGGCGGTCGGAGTTCTGGCCCAGAGCGTTCTCGGCGAGTACGACGAGGGCGAGCCCGGCGGCGCTCGTGAACTCGGATTCGTGCTGGACGAGATAGCCGGCAGTTGCGCCACTCGGACTCGCACCAGCCGCGCGGAGGCCGAGGACGGCCCAGGCCGTGAGCTGCGGATACGCGGGAGAGCCGGCCTCGGCGAAGCCGCCGCTTTCGAGCTGGTGTGCTTGCAGGAAACGGATCCCGCCTGCCGTCGGCGACGCGGCGACAGCCGCGGCTGCGGCGAGCGCGACGAGCCTCACGTCCAGACGACCTCGGTCCGGAGGCGCCTCCCGTAGCGCTCGAGCAGTCGGCGCAACTCGGGTCCGGCGACGAGCGCTATCACGACGTTGCCGATCGCATGCGCGGCGTCGAACCAGAAGCCGCGGCCGAGCTGGACCGTCAGCGCGGCCCAGGTGTGCGGGTAGAAGCTGTACCACTCCCAGACGTCCATCAGCCCGCTGAAGGCGAAGCCGAGGACGAAACAGAGGAGCGCGAACGGAACGCGGCGTCGGACGAGCGGCGCAGCGAGGGCGCCGGCGACCCCGCAGCCGCCCCAGGCCAGCATCTGCCACGGCGTCCAGGGGCCCTGCCCGAGGAAGAAATTCGAAGCCAGCGCGGCGAGCGCGCCGACCCCGAAGCCCGCGCGGGCGCCGAGTGCGGCGCCGGCCGCGACCGCGATCACCGTCACGGGCTGAACACCGGGGATCGCGGCGAAGAGGACGCGCCCGCCTGCTGCCGCCGCCGCGAGGGTGGCGACAAGGGTGAGTGTCTTGCTCACCCCGAGGCCGGGATCGAGCCACGCTGCGCCTGCGACGAGGAGCGCCGCGGCAAGCAGGAGGAGCGCCAGCGCTCCTTGCCTCGGCGTCGTCGCCGCCCAGGCGGCAGCCGCAAAGGCAATCGCGGCGGCGAACGTGATCACCGCCCTAGGCATGCACGAGCTCCCGGTCGAGCGCGAGTGAGACGATCCGGTCGGCCACCGCCCTTGCGAACGCCTCGTCGTGGGTAACGACGAGCGTGGCGCGCCTCCTGTTCGCCCTCAGTAGCGCGGCAAGCTCGTGCTTCCGCTCGGGGTCGACGCCGCGCGTCGGCTCGTCGAGGACGAGCAGATCGGGCTCGGGCGCGAGCACCGCCGCGAGCGCGAGCCGCTCGCGCTCGCCGCTCGAGAGGTCGCGCGGGTGACGAGCCTCGTGGCCGGCGAGCCCGACGGCGGCCAGTGCCCGGCTCGCGGCCGCCAGGTCGCCGTGGACACCGACCGAGACCTCCTCGTCCGCACGCTCGCGCAGGACATAACGGCCAGGATCCTGCGAGAGGTAGGTGGCCCGGCCCCGGCGGTCGACGCGGCCGCTCTGCGGCTCGAGCAGCCCGGCCGCGAGCTTCGCCAGGGTGGTCTTGCCGGATCCGTTCGGGCCGACGAGCGCAACGATCTCGCCCCGCCGCAATTCGAGGCTGGCGTCGTCGAGGACGAGCAGGTGGTCTTCGTAAGCGTAGGAGACTCCGTCCAGGCGAGACGTGACTTCGCCGAAGTGATGTAGGTGTACACCTACATCACCACCGGCCGAAACGAAGAGGGGATGGTGCTCTTCCAGCCAGGCCCGGGCCCGGCCGACCGGGCCGTCGAACGTCAGACGCCCGTCGTCGAGCAACAGCACCCGGTCGCAGAGCTCGAGCGGCAAGGCCGGCCGCTGCTCGGACAGCAGCACCGCCGTGCCGCGCTCCCGGGCGAGCCGTAGGGCCAGCTCGAGCAGCGCCTTGGCGCCCTCAGGGTCGAGCTGCGATGTCGGCTCGTCCAGGAGCAGGAGCCGCGGCTCGAGCGCGAGCGTCGCAGCCAAGCACACACGTTGCAACTCGCCGCCGGAGAGCTCGGCCACTAGCCGCCCGGAGAGATGCTCGGCACCCACCGACGCGAGCGCCGCGAGCGCGCGCGCCTCGATCTCCTGCGGTGGCGTGCCGACGTTCTCCAGGCCAAAGGCGACCTCGTTGAGGACGCGCGTGAATACGACCTGATCCTCGGGATCCTGGAACAGCGTCGCGACGGTTCCCGCCAGCTGAGCCGGGCCGTGCCGCCGTGTGTCGAGGCCGGCGAGCTCGACCCGGCCCGAGAAGCGCCCGCCGTGGAAATGCGGAACGAGCCCCGCGAAGGCGCGAAGCAGTGTCGACTTGCCGGAGCCGGAGCAGCCGAGCACCAACGTGACCTCTCCCGGGGTCAGACCCACGGACACGTCCCGAAGAGCCGGGACGGTCGAGCCCGGATACGCGAAGGAAAGGCTTTCCGCGCGCGCTAGAGCCACAGCACCCCCACGACCACGGCGAGCGCAGCGCCCGCCAGCGCCAGCGGCTCGCGGAGCCCCCAGCGTGGCTGCGGGAGCCGGGTCGCGTCCGGGCGTCCGAAGCCCCGAGCCTCCATCGCCTCGGCGAGGCTCAGGCTCCGCTCCAGCGAGCCCGCAAGGAGCGGGGAGAGCAGTCGCGCCCGCCCGCGAATCCCTTCGGGCTCGACGCCGCGGCCGCGCAGAGCCTCCACCAGCCCGGCCGCGTCCCGCTCGAGCGCCGGGACGAGCCTCGTCGCGAGCGCGACCGCGAGCACGGAGCGCCGCGCGAAGCCTGCTGCCTGCACCAGCCGGTCGTGGTCGAGCCAGAGGGCGTACGCAGAGAAGGCGAGCGAGACAGCGGCCAGACGGCAGGCGTTGAAGAGCGCGCCCGACAGCTCGGTCGACGTCACGTCGAGGGTCCCGACCACGGGGATCGTCGGCCCGCTCCAGAACACCGTCCCCGGCAGGCGTTCGACAAACGGCGTCAGCACGAACAGCGCCGAGGCCGAGCCCAGCGAACCGATCAGGTACGGCCAGCGGCGCGAAACCGGGGCACGCAGGCAGACGACGAGCAGCACCGCCGCCAGCGCCGCCACCGAGGCGGTGTGCCTGGCCAGCAGCGCAGCCGCTGCCAGGCCGAACAGGAGCGCCGCTGCCGGAGCCGGCCTCACCGCAGCCCCGAGTAACGGAAGCGGACCAGCTTCGGGTCGGCGAGCAGCCGCCGCGCCGCCGTCGGGCCGATCACGAAGCGCACCGGCCCCCCGGCGCCAGAGGTCGTCGCCGACAGCGGCACGTCGGCCTTCGTCAGGAAGAGGACGTTCGCGTCGCCGATCCTGTCCGCGGTCACCGCCTTCGCGTGAATCAGCTTCCCGAGCGCGCGCGCCCGCGGCTCGAGCGCCTTCGAGTCGTAGACGATCGCCGCCGTGCGAGTCTTGCCCGCGTAGCCGTGCAGGAACGGCTCCGGAAACGCGCCGACCACGATCGGGACGTGGATGGCGTGCTTCCACGAGCGGTAGTCCCACCACTCGACGTCGCCGGGATGGAGGGTGTAGTCGGCGGCGCCCCGATCGGCCTCGTACCCGTTGACGAAGTAGAACCAGTCCCGCCGGCCCGAGCGGTCGCCCGAGACGCCCTTGATCGACTGGACGAAGCGGCCGCCGTAGCTCGTCCTCACCTTCACCGCGTGCTGGAGCGCCTGCATCGCGGTCTGCCCCGCCTTGACCTTGTCGACGAGCAGGACCTTCTGCCCGCGGTCGCGGGTGATCCAGAGCGTCGCGCTCCCGTTGGTGTGGGAAGAGCCGCAGCCCGCGAGGGCAGTGACGACAAGCCCGGCGGCCGCCACGCGCCTCACCGGCCGCTGTACGTCCGCGAGCGGATCGCCCCGGTCTTCGCGACCCGGATCGTGTAGCGGCCGAGCCGCGCGCAGACCACGCCAGTCGCCGAGCTGACCCGTCGTCCGTTCAGCGTGTAGACGACGCCGCGCACACGCGAGGCACGGCCGGCGTCGTTACGGCCGGTCGCGAAGAAGCACCGCTTGCCCTTGACGATCGAGGTCTCGACCTCCAACGTCAGCGGCCCAGCCGGGCCGCTGAAGGTCGCCCAGTACCAGAGCACCGTGTCGCCGTCTTTGACCGTCACGTGGTCGGCGCCGACCGGCGGGACGATCCCGTTTACCTTGAAGATCCAACCACTCGAGCCACCGGCCGGATAGCGGCCGATCTGGTCGACATACGGGCCGAACGCGGTCGACGCTACGTGGTAGTAGAACTCGCCGGCCAAACTGGCCGCCTCGAGCGCGTCGAGCGCGTTGGCCTTCACGTTCAACGTCGGCTCGGTGGTGCCGAAGATCGTCTGCGTCTTGCCTTCGACGCGAACGTGCACGCGTGCGGCGAATGCCGCGGGGACAAGCACGAACAAGGCAGCGAGCACTGCCAACAGGCTGAAAGAGCGTCGGTACACGAATCCTCCTTCCGCGAGGGGTTCGGGTTCGGGCGAACGACAGGTCTTCTGACTCGGGGCTCCCTCTACCGCCGCCTTCCCGGCTCTCGCCAGTGGCTCTTGGCGGGAGAGCGTCTCCCCTCACAGCGGCGGGACCGTCCCGGATTTGCACCGGGTTCCCTTACCGCTCGCCTTTCGGCCGAGACTACCATCCCTCCGTGTCGAGCTCACGTCTCTCGGCCTGGCTGCCGGTGATCGTCTGGGCCGCGGTCATCTTCGCGCTCTCGTCGATTCCCCACCTGGGCACCGGCCTCGGCACCTGGGACACGATCCTGCGCAAGGGCGCGCATGTGACGGAGTACGCGGTCCTCGGCCTGCTGCTGCTACGGGCCGTCGGCCGCGAGCTGCCCGCCTTCCTGCTCAGCGTCAGTTACGCGATCACCGACGAGCTCCATCAGCACTTCGTCCGGGGGCGGCACGCATCGCCCGTAGACGTCGCGATCGACTCGACCGGCGTCCTGATCGGGATCGTTCTCTTCCACCGGGCAAGGCGTGCGGTCACGGATCGACCGGCCCCATGAGCTCCGCTCGTATCATTAGGCGCATGAAGTGGCGCCTGAAGTGGGCCCTCGGGGTTGCGGCCGCCTTGGCGATGACACTGCCCGCTCCTGCGCTCGCGAAGGGTCTGACCGAACGCCTTCAGGTCTTCCCCTCGCACCCACGCGTCGGGCGCCTGGTTACGGTTCAGCTCCGGCCCTACGCGCTCGACTCGCCGACCTTCCTGGGGCAAGACTTCGCCTGGCGGGTGACTGCGCGCTCCCAAGGCCATCGTCTTCGCATCGCGCTGGTTCGTCAGACCCGCGACCCGTACTTGTGGAGCGCAAGGGTTCGGTTCCGCTCGCCGGGGCGTTGGAAGATCTCGGTCGAAGGCGATCAAGCGAGCCCGATGAAGTTCGATGTGCCGGTGCGCCGGCAGCCCCTGCCCCACCGCGAACCCGGATCCGCGAGGGGGTCTAAGCCGGATCGGCTTCGTCGGGACCGCCTGGGGGCCCGGACCGGTCTACCCCGCAGGCTTGGGCAACGACTTGCCGGTCCTGAGTTACTCGTATCCGCCGCCTCCCGACAGCGGATGGGGCGACTGGGGCGGCAACAAGGTCAATTGGGTCCGCGACCTGGCGTACATCGGGCCGGTCCTGATTCGCGGGCTTCGGCTCGACGGGCCAGATGAGCTTCGCTTCAACGAGGGCTGGCTTCCGTCCTTGTCCATGCGCCAGAAAGGTCGAACAAATCCCTCCTACACGCGCGTCCGTAGTCCAGGTTGTTACGCCTACCAGGTCGACGGAACGAGCTTCAGCTACACGATCGTCTTCGAGGCAAAGCCCTTCGGTTCGTAGTATTGGAGCGTGCCCGAGCGCAAACCTCTGGACGACCGTCAGCTCGACGCCGTGCTCGAGCGCCTCGACAAGCTCGTCGACGAGATCCACGTGCTCAACCGGCGTCTCGACCACGCCGAAGGCTTCGCCCGGGTTGCGCACGAGCTGCGGACCCTGAACGAGTCGCTGCAGGCGATCGCGTACGCGGCGCTCGGCCAGCAGGGCCCGCAGGTGCGTCGGCGCCGGGCGGGTTGAGACGAACGCCCGGGCGAAGCCCGGACGTCCTCCAGGTCGGCGTCGCAAGCGACGCCTTGGGCCGCGCTCGGCCAGCAGGGCCCGCGGGTGCGTCGCCGCCGGGGGGTTGAGACGGACGCCCGGGCGAAGCCCGGACGTCCTCCAGGTCGGCGTCGCAAGCGACGCCTTGGGGCCCGCAGCTGCGTCGCCGCCGGGCGGGTTGAGGCCCACGCCCGGGCCTCGCGCGTGCGGCCGTTTTAACCCGGTTGTTGGGCCGAGGCGCCGCAGGTGTGCTCGGCCGCGGGCCGGCTAAGACAGCTTGTAGATCGCGCCTTGCAGCGAGACCGCATACAGCGCACCGTTCGCCGCTTGGCCGAACGACGAGAGTTGGGAGACCCCGCTCGACTCACGCCGATTGTCGAGGGCCTTGCCGCCCGAGATGCGCAGGCTCCAGATGACCCCGCTGCAGTAGTCGCCGTAGAAGTAGCGGCCTTTCGCGGGCGGCACCGCGCTACCGCGATAGACATAGCCGCCGGTGACAGAGCAATTCCCGCCTCCGTGGCTGTAAACCTGCACCGGCTTGACGAGCGCGCCATGATGGTTCAGTCGCGAGGGCTTGTACGGGGCGAGGCCCTCGTATGCCGACCAGCCGTAGTTGACGAGACCGGTTGCAGAGCGCGGCCGGTAGTCGATCTCCTCCCAGGAGTTCTGGCCGACGTCGCCGATGTAGAGGTCGCCGTTCGCCCGGTCGAAAGAGAAGCGCCAGGGGTTCCGCAGACCGTAGGCGTAGACCTGCCAGCTGCCGTTTTTCAGCCGCAGCAGCTTCCCGAGCTTGCGCGAGAGATTCTGCGAGTTGTCCGGTGGATCGCCGCCCGAGCCGCCGTCACCCGTGCCCGCGTAGAGCAGCCCGTCGGGACCGAACTCGAGTTGCCCGCCGTCGTGGTTGTCGTTCGCGCGGTGGTTGACGACGAGCAGCGTCCTGCGCGAGGCCGGAACAGCCCGCCCGGCTCGCGAGAGGAACGAATCGATCTCGACATCGCCGCTCTTGTTCGTGTAGTAGACGTAGAGGCGGTGGTTCTTCGCGTAACCGGGGTGGAAGGCGACGGAGAGCAGCCCCTGCTCGGTGTACCCGCTTTCGACGCGGCTGCGGATGTCGAGGAACGCGCGCCTCTTTCCGCCTGCCAGGATCACGATGCGGCCGGAACGCTCGACGACGTAGAGGCGGCCGGGCTCACTCTTCGGCTGCGCCACGTACACCGGCTGGACGAAGCCGGAGGCAACCTGCCGGAAGCTGTATTCGGCGCGCTTCGAGCCGCCCGACGCCGACGACACGAACGCGGCGACGACTCCGGCGAGGGCCGCGGCTCCAACCACGCCTACGGGGCTCACGGCAGGCGAAAGATGTCGAGGACGCCGCTCGTGCTGTGGTCGTTCGCATTTCCCTCGGGCACCGCGACGCGGCCGTCCGCCACGATCGGACTGCTCCAGTGCGCCGCGCCGTCGGTGTTGAACGAGGCGAGGAGCTTGCCCGTCGACGGGGCATACACGTTCAATGAGCCGTTGTAGACGTAGAGCAGTCCGCCGGCGACAACCGGGCTCGTGCCGGCCTCGCGGCGGTGCCAGGAGAGGTGCAGCCGGCCACCGCTGAGCAGGTAGCAGTCGAGGCCGGAGCTCGTCGCGACGAACAGGCGCCTTCCCGACACCGCCGGAGCCGCGAAGACCTCCGCCCCGCCAGGCGCCGTGACCGTCTGCAGCTCGCCCCCCGTTGCACCGAGCCGGCCGCCGAGGCGGGAGAGGCTGAGCAACCGGAGCTTGCCGTCCTTTCCTCCCTGCACGGCGTATCCGCCGATGAGTGCCGGCGCGGTGCTGCCGAGATCGACGTCGCCGCTCTCCAGGCTCGCCTGGTTGCGAGGGGTCCAGTTGCGGAGCAGCCCGCCGGCGTTGCGTGTCAGCATCAGGGCGCTGTCCCCCCAGTTGTGTTTCCCGTCGAAGGCGCCGTTGCCGGTCGCTACGAGGAGCGTCCCCGATCCCGGCACCACCACGACGCCCGACCTGGCCCAGATCGCCGAGTCACTGTGCGCACAGCTCGAAGGTCTCAGCAGCCGATGCACGTTCGAGCAAAGGGAGTTCCAGATGTGAACGATGTGGCCGGTAGCGGCATTGATCGCGACGACGTGCCCCTGGTAGGGAGGTGCGTCGCCCACATAGCCGCCGGTGCCGATCAGGACGAGTCCGCGCGAGAAGTTGAGCGAGGTCCCAAGCTTCTCCCGTTGCGGCAGGAGCGTGACGCGGACCGGCCAACCACGAGCCTCGGCGCCGCTCGCGACGGAGAGCTTGTGCATCCGTCCGTCCGGCGACGCGGTGTAGATGAACTTGCGGTTCGGATCGGCGACCGGAGTCGAGTTCGTGATCCGGTACGAGCCTGCCAGCGAGGAATAGCTGCTCGGCGTGAACCGCCAGAGAATTGCCCCGGTCTCAGCATTGATGGCGATCGTCCGCCCGTACGACGTCGTCATGAAGAAGGCATCGTGGCGAGCTCCGTGAATCTGGACGCCGCGGAGGTAGATCGGCGACGCGTCCACCGTGCCAGGGAGCGTCACCCGTTGGCGGCGCAGCCGTCCCACATTTGCGGCCGTGATCCCGGTGTTCTTCGGCCCGGCGTTGTGGCGGGCGGCGTCGTAGCCGAAGCGGGTCCAGTCCCCCCCGAGCTCAGCTCGCCGCCCGACAGAGGCTGATCCGCAAGCCACGAGCACGAGGGAGAACGCCAGCGCGACAAGGAGAGGGCGATGCCACACGATGCAACGCATGGTGCCCGATGAGAGCGGAGTGGCGACTAGTTCTTGAGCAGCACCCGGCGGAGCTCGTCCTCCTTGCCGGGCTGGAGGATCGCGAGCACCTGGTCGCCCGGTTGCAGCTCGGTCGAGCCGATCGCGATCTCCGATCTGCCGTTGCGGGTGATCGAGATCAGCCGCGAGCCGTCGGGTAGCTTCAGCTTCTCGACACGCTTGCCCGCCGCCGGCGCGCTCTTGTCGATCTGGACCTCGACGATCTCGAGGTTCTCCTTGCGGAGCTCGAGCAGGTGGATCAGATCGTGCTCGGGAACCTCGTGCTCGATCAGCGCCATGATGCTCGCGGTCGCCGACACCGTCGCCGAGATCCCGAGCAGGTCGAAGTGAGCCTGGTTGCGAGGATCGTTGACGCGCGCGACCACCTTGCCGACGCCATACTTCTCGCGCGCGAGCTGGCAGATGATCAGGTTGTCCTCGTCGTCGCCGGTAACCGCGACGACCACGTCGGGCGGCCGCGCGATCCCGGCCCGGTCGAGCACGTGGATCTCGGTCGCATCGCCCATCTGTACCTGGTGCTCGAATTCGTGTTCGAGCCGTTCGTAGCGGTCTCGCCGCTGCTCGATCAGCGTCACCTCGTGGCCATGGCCGTCGCGCAGCAAGCTCCGGGCGAGGTTCGCACCGATCTTGCCGCCGCCTGCGATCAGGACGTACACGCGTTTATGTAGTCGTGACCGGCTCGCGCGAGGGGATCTCGCAGGCGCGTGCGGCGTCCATCAGCTCGCTGATCGCCGTCTTCGTCGGGCAGATCGTACGCAGGCCCAGGGTGCGGTAGAAGTCGGCGCGCGCGGGATCGAGGATGCGGACGACGACGCACTGGTTGTCGAACCTCTTCATCGCGACCTGCGCAACGACGAGGTTCGTGTTGTCGCCGTTCGTGGCGACGACGACGGCGTCGGCGTCCTCTATTCCCGCCTCGCGGAGGACGTCGACGTCCATCCCGTGGCCGAGCACAAAGCCGCCGCGCCAATTCTCGCCGAGGCGCGTGAGCGCCTCTTCCTTCTCGTCGACTGCGGTTACCTCCCAGCCCTCCTCGGCGAGCTGGAGCGCCACATTCGACCCCACACGGCCACAGCCGATCACCAGTGCCTTCACCCGCTCACCATAGCTCACGTCGTGGCGTATGCAGGCTCTTCTTCCTCGTCCTCCAGCACCCCCTGCGGGAAGGCAACAACGAGCACCTCGCAGGGCGCCTTCTTCAGCACGTACTCGACCGTCGGCGAGAAGAAACGGGACTGACGGCGCCACTTCGGCGCCGAGCCGAGCACGATCAGATCGACGCCGAGCTCCTTCGCTTGGGTGACGATCGCCTCGCCGATCGAGCGCGCACGTACCGTCTTTCCCTTGACCTCGACCCCGTGATCGGAGCCGAGCAGCTGGGCTTCGGCCAGCGCCGCCGTGGCCTGCTCTTCCTCGTCGGCCAGTTCCTCGTCTAGAGGCCGTTCCATCGGCACCCGGACGACGTGGAGCGCCCAGACGGAGGCTCCCGACTCCTGGGCTAGCTTGACTGCGGTCGCGACCATCTCCTCGCCGATCGGGCCGAGCTTCAGCGGCACGAGGATGCTCGAGTACTGCGCTTCGGTCAAGTCGAGGTGCTCGTCCGCCGAGACGACCCGCTCGGTCAGCTTTTCACCGCGCGAACGGCGGAGAACGACGTACATCACCAGGCCGGCCGCCAACCAGACCGGCCCGCCGTAGCGCGCTCCCGCGTGCGTCGCGAGCGCGAGGATCCAGACGACGGCGGTCAGGAAAGCGCCGACGACCGCCGGCAACGGGACCCGGCCCCAGTTCAGCGGCACGCGGTAGGGCCGCCGCTTGGCCGGGTGGCTGAAGCGCAGCTTGATCACTGCCAGCTGCGCCGCGGTGAAGGCGAGCAGGACGCCGAAACTGTAGAGGCTCGCGAGGAAGAAGACCGGATGCCTGAGTGCAGCTCTCGTTGCGACAAGCAACGCCATCGAGATCAGCGCTGCCGCGATGATTGACTGCGGGGCGATGACCGAGCGGCGGCTGAGGCGCCCGAAGACGCGCGGCAGCTGTCCGTGCTCGCCCAGCGAGTAGGCCAGACGGCCGAAACCCGAGATCGAGGTCGCCGCCGCCGTCAGCAGGATCAGTGCTCCCGTCGTGCCGACGAAAACCTGCAGCGGCGCGCCGATCACGCTCGGAAGGTGGTCCCGAAGGCGCGCGACGATTCCCATCAGGGGCGCCTTCGCCCAGGTTCCGCCGAGCTGCGTGCCGTGCGCGGCCGGAAACGCCGAGAGCCCGACGACGGCGATTGCCGCGTAGAACAGGACGACGAGGCCGATTGCCCCGAAGAGGCTCCGGGGAAGGTCGCGGCCGGGGCGCCGTACCTCCTCGGAGAGGTTCGCGACCGTCTCGAGACCCGTGTACGCGAGCATCGCCAGCGGCAACGCAAAAGCAATCGAGTGCCAGGTCGGGTTGCTGCCGAGCGACGTCCCCTGGTGGAGGGCATGCGGGGAGAACAACAAGGTGAGCCCGAGGATGACGAGCAGCAGCTGAGTGGCCAGATCGACCAGCGCGATCACGAGCGCGAAGCGGAAGATGCGCTTGTTTCGAAGCAGGCGGAAGACGGCGATGGCCGCGATCGCGCCGCAGCCGGCGACCACGTCCCACGGTTGGTTCACGTTGGTGAAGAGCGCCGCAGCGGCGTAGTGCGGAATGTAGAGCGCGGAGAGCGCGATCACGATCAGGTAGTCGAGGAAGAGCACCCAGCCGGTGACGAATCCCCAGAAGTCGTTGAAAGCGATGCGGACGAAGGTCGCTGCGCCGCCGGTCTCTCGGATTGCGGCCGTGCCTTCTGCGTAAGAGAGCGAGACGACCAGGAAAAGCGCACCGGTGAGCAGCAGAACGCCGGGCGTGAATCCCAGCGCGTGGAAGGCGATGATCCCCAGCGCGAAGTAGATCGACGAGGCGATCTCGCCGTACGCGATCGAGAAGAGCGCCGGCGCGTCGAGAACCCGCTCTAACCGTGGAAGCTTGCGCGCCATGAGCTCAGCTTATGCTGGAAGGCGGCTCCTGCGAGTCGGCTTCGCTGCGCCTCGCGGCGTGCCCGAACCGGGCCTCTGGTCCACCGCGCGCGTCTACTTCGACCCACCCACCCACCCCCACCCACCCTATGGGTGCACGAGCGACGGAACGGTTACGAGTCTGCGCCGGATCAGTGACTTTTTTTCGGGCGCTCGGAAGTTCGCTCGGGCTCGATCGCCCACGCCGGTGCAGCTCGGAACGTCAGCGGGCTTCGCTCAGCCGCGCGGCGTGCGCAGCAGATACAAGCGGCCGATGCCGAGCGCGGCGAAGAGCACGCCCAGCAGATACCCAACCAGCCCGCCGCCCCGCGCCGCGGTGACGACGAGCAGCGCGATCCCGATGCCGACGAACGCCACCCCGAACAGCGCAGTCGCGCCGCGATAGAGGTTCATGCGGCGGCGGCCTTCTTGCCCGCCACGACCATCACGCGGCTGGGCGCGTTCTTGAGGATGAAGTCGACGGTCTCGCTGAAGATCGCACGCCGCGGGCGCTCTGCGCGCGGCGCGCCGAGGACGATGATCTCGGTCTGGCGCCGCTCCGCCTCGCGGACGATCGCACGCCCCGGGCGCCTCGCGCGCAAGAGCCGGCCGATCACGTCGACGCCGTAGAGCTCGCCGATCGCCACGGCCGCGTCGAGCGCTTCGTTCGCCTCGGCCTCCGCCTCAGGGAGCCCGGCGTCGAGCGGCAGCTCGAGGGGCACGACGACGACGCTGACTGCCGCGATCGAAGAGCGCCGCTCCGCCGCGAGCCGGCACGCGAAGTCGATCGCCTCCTCGGACTCGCGGCCCGGCTTCACCGGCACGAGGATGCTTCGGTATTCCAGCGCGATCGCCGGCCCGATCAGAACTGGCGCCCGCACCGTCTCACGCAGCGGCACGTGTACGACGTAGCGCCGGTAGACGGCGTACAGGATCAGTCCCAGTACGAGCCAGCCGAAACCGACCCAACGAGCGTCCGTCTTCTGGACGACGACGACCAGCCAGGCGGCGGCCGTCCCGAGGCCGCCGAAGATCGCGAAAAGAGGCCAGTCGACCCCGCCAGCGCTCAGGTTCGGGCGTGCGCGAAAACGCATCTCGCGCTCGCGGCGCTTCACCCGAAGCGCGATCACCGAGGCGTGCGCGATCGTGAACGAGAGCATCGCCCCGAACGCGTACATGTCGCCGAGGAAGGTCGTCTTGCCGGGCAGCAGAACCGCGATCGAGATGATCCCGCCGAAGACGAGCAGCGACAGCCATGGCGTCTTGAACCTGGGATGCAGGCGCCGGAAGATCTCCGGTATCTGCCGGTGACTCGCCATCGCGTAGGTGATTCGGGAAGCGCCGATCACCCCGGCGTTTGTCGCGATGAAGAGGATCGTGGAGGCGAGAATGCCGACGTAGATCTTCGCGCCGCTCAGGATCGTCCCGTGCAAACCCAGGTGCTCGACGACTCCGAGCACGGGGTCGTTGGCGAACCCGCCCTTCTCTGGTCCCTGGCCGAGCTTCGTCACGAAACCGCCGCCCACGTGCCGAACCGGCAGGGCCGAGAGCGCGACCAGCGGCAGCGTGAAGTAGATCGCGAAGACCGCGCCCGCGACCCAGGAGATCGAGCGCGGGATGTCGCGCGGCGGGTCGCGCGCTTCCTCGGCGAGGTTCGAGACCGTCTCGATTCCGGTGTAGGCGATCATGGCGATCGGGATCGCCAGGAAGAAGCTCGACCACGTCGGCGCGACCCCCCAGTGCAGGTTCGCCGAAAAGACCTGGCGCGGGCTGAAGATCAGCGCGAACCCGATCAGCACGAGCAGGAGCTGCGTCGCGAAGTCGACGACCGCGAGGAAGATGTTCAGGCTTGCCGCCTCGCGGATGCCGACGATGTTCAGCAGCACGAGCACCGCGATCACGATCGCGCCGCCGACGATGTCCCAGGGGTTCGTCCTCAGCGGGCCCCAGAAGATCGAGAGGTAGTGAGGCACGAAGAACGCCGAGATGGCGATCGTGATCACATAATTGAGCATCTGCGCCCACGCGGCCCCGAAGGAGACGAGCTCGTCGAAGGCATGGCGGGCGAAGCTGGAGGAGCCGCCGGCCTCGGGAAAACGCACCGTCCCCTCGGCATAGGTCGCCGCCGTCGCCGCGAAGATCAGTCCGCTGATCACAAAGACGAGCGGCGTCAGCCCGAGCGCGATCCCAGCGACCAGGCCGAGGGCGTAGTAGATCGAGGAGCCGACGTTCCCGTAGGCGGTCGCGAAGAGCGCAGGCGTGCCGAGGACGCGCTCGAGACGTTGTTGACGACGCCGCCGCGGCACGCGCGGATGCTACTTCCCGCCGCGGCGACCTATCTCACCGGACTTATCCTGTTTTAGTGCAGACAACAGCATCCCCGCCCGGTGACGGCCAGATTCTCGTCGTCGACGACGAGCCTCACATCCTGCGGGCGTTGCAGGCGACATTGCGCGGCGGCGGCTACGACGTCGTCACGGCCGCCACAGGCGAGGAGGCGCTCCGAAGCGCCGCGGTTCGCCCACCGAAGGCAGTCATTCTCGACCTGGTCCTCCCGGACCGGCACGGTTTGGAGGTCTGCCGCGAGCTGCGGGCCTGGTCGACGGCCCCCATCCTCGTCCTCTCTGCGGTCGGCGACGAGGGCGAGAAGGTCGCCGCGCTCGACGCGGGCGCCGACGATTACGTGACGAAGCCGTTCGGCACCGACGAGCTTCTGGCTCGCCTCAGAGCCGCGCTTCGCAGAACGACGCCCGAGACGGGGCCGGTCTTCGAGATCGGGGAGCTCGTCGTCGATCTCGACACACGTTCCGTCACATTCGCGGGCAAGCCCGTCGCGCTGACGCCGACGGAGTTCGATCTCCTCCGCTTGTTCGCCCGAAACGAAGGCAAATTGCTCACGCATCCCGCGATCCTGCGCGAGGTCTGGGGCCCCGCCTACGACGCCGAGTCGCACTACCTGCACGTTTACGTCTCCCAGCTACGACGGAAGCTCGAGCCCGACCCTGCCCGCCCCCGCTACCTGCTGACGGAACCGGGTGCCGGCTACCGGCTCGTGAACCCGCTCACCCGCGGAACCTGAGCCTTGCAGCGACTCGACACTCGATGGAGGAGGCGCGCCACAGGAATCGCGTTCAGCGTCGGCGTGGTCGCCCTCGTCACCGGCGGCGTCTTTGCGCTGCGCCCGATCGCTCCGGTGGTCAGTCTCGGCGTGCTCTACGTGCTCGCCGTGGTGGCGGTCGCCGTTGCCTAGGTGCACACGTTCGCCCTCCGCGAGTCCGAGAACTGGGTCGCGCTCGTCGTCTACCTGACGGTCGGCGTCGTCGTCGGTGAACTCGCGACGCGATCGCGGCGACTTGGGCGTCAGGCTGTCGAAGCAGAGACGCTCCGCCAGGCCGACGCGGTCAAGACCGCCGTCCTCCACGCCGTGAGTCACGACCTGCGCTCGCCCCTGACGGCGATCCGGGCTGCAAGCGAAGGTCTCGACAGTCCTGCCGTCCAGTTGGACGCCCGGGAACGCGAAGAACTCTTCGAGACGATCAGAATCGAGGTGCACCGCCTCGAGCGGCTTGTCAACAACCTCCTCGATCTCTCGCGGCTCGAAGCCGGTCCAGCGAGGAGGACACCGGAGCTGTGGACGGTCGACGCGTTGGTTGCCTCGGCGCTCGAGCAGCTCGGACCGGAAGCCGACCGAGTCGAGACGAACTTCGGCGTCGATGTCGGACTCGTTCGTGTCGACGGCCCGCAGCTTCACCGGGTCTTGGTGAACCTGCTCGAGAACGCCTTGAAGTTCTCATCGCCGAGCGACCCGATCGACGTCACCGTCGAATCAGGCGGCGGGCGGATTCTCATCCGCATCCGCGATCGAGGTCCCGGGATCGCCGAGGCCGACCGGGAAAGGATCTTCGACGCCTTCGAGCGCGGATCGAACTCCGGCCCCGGCAGTGGCCTCGGGCTGGCCATCGCCAGGGGGTTCGCCGAGGCGAACGGCGGTCGGATTTGGGCGGAGCCTGGCGCGGAGCCGGCCGGCGGCTCGATATTCGTCCTCGAGCTTCCCGCGGTCGAAGAGGCCGCCGAGGTGCCGCGCTAAGTCAGCTCCGTCAGCCTTGAGCAAATCTTGAGGCCCGAGGGCGCAATCTTGAGGCGGGGCTGACAACGTCGGGCCTACGGTCTTCGGGTGGCCTCTTTCCGGCGTTTCTTCTCGCGGCATGCGCTCGATCGCGGGCGCCGCCGGCTCCGTCGCACGACGCGCCGTCTGATCGGGCTGCAGCGAATGGTCCTCGTCCCGCTGCTCGACGCAGAGCAAACACAGCACGCGCTCGACCTCGCGTGCCGGCTCGCCTCCGACCGCGGCTCGCGCGTGCTTCTGCTGGCTCCGCTGTACGTCGACTGGGAGCTACCACTCGATGCGCACTTCAAGCGCGAGGAGGCTGCGCTCCGGGTCGAGCTCGGCCGTGAGCGCGCGATTGCCGAAAGCTACGGCGTCGGCGCCCACACCCAGATCGTCCGCGCGAGGCCCGGGGAGCTCGGGCGCGGCGTCGCGGAGGCGGCCGTCGAGGTGCGGGCGTCGCTGATCGTGGTCGGGTCCCCCGTCGATTCGCAGCGCGGATTCCGACGGCCGTTCTCGCGCGACGTCTGGTCGGTGCTCAACGATGCCCCCTGCCCGGTGATGATTGCGACCGGCACTCCGCAGAGAGCCGAGCGGGCCGTCGCGTGACCTTGGAAGCAGCACCGGTTCGCTCGCTGAAGCGGGCGATCGTCGGCCGCCCGATGGCGAGCGGCGAGATCGAGGAGACGCTGCTCCCGAAGACGCTGGCGCTGCCGATCTTTGCATCGGATCCGCTCTCGTCGGTGGCCTACGCGACCGAGTCGGCTTTGGTCGTGCTCGTTGCAGCCTCTGCGGCCGCGGCATACCTCGTCTTCCCGATCTCGATCGCGATCGCGGTGCTGCTCGCAATCGTGATCGCTTCCTATCGACAGACGGTACAGGCAGACGACACGAGCGGCGGCGCCTACATCGTCGCCAAGGACAATCT
This sequence comes from Actinomycetota bacterium, assembly GCA_005883955.1. Taxonomy (GTDB): domain Bacteria; phylum Actinomycetota; class Thermoleophilia; order Gaiellales; family Gaiellaceae; genus 13-2-20CM-68-14. The sequence continues at coordinate 69,400 of VAXH01000058.1, forward strand.
CGGGACTTTTCCGAGTCTCCTCGGCGCAGCCGCGCTGCTCACCGACTACGTGCTTACGGTCGCGGTCTCGATCGCCGCCGGCATCTTTGCCGTCACCTCGCTCGCACCGTCGCTCGAGAGCCACAAGGTCCTGCTCTCGCTCGGGTGTCTGGGGGTCATCGTGCTCGTCAATCTGCGAGGCGTCCGCGAGTCGGGGCTTGCATTCGCGCTCCCGACCTACGCGTTCGTCGCCTCGATGTTCGCGCTCGTCGGGGTCGGTCTCGTGAAGACCGTTCTCGGCGAGGCGCCGCATGCCGTGGTTCCTCACCCGGTCGCAACCGGTGCCGGGGGCGTGAGCCTGTTCGTGCTGCTGCGCGCGTTCTCCTCGGGTTCGACAGCCTTGACCGGCGTGGAAGCGATCGCAAACGGGGTCAATGCGTTCCGGCGTCCGCATGGCAGGAATGCCGCCACGACCCTCGCCATCCTGGGCGTGATCGCGATCGTGCTCTTCCTCGGCGTCTCGTTTATCGCCGTCCACGAGCACGCCCGACCGAGTCAGACCGCTTCGGTCGTCTCGCAGATCGCGCGCGCAACGTTTCCGGCGGGATCGGCCGCCGGATTCTTGTACTACGCGGTGCAGGTGACGACCCTGCTGATCCTGGTCCTCGCCGCGAACACGTCCTTCCAGGGGTTTCCTCGTCTCGCGGCGCTCCTAGCGCGTGACAACTTCGCGCCGAGGCAATTCACGAACCTTGGTGACCGGCTCGTGTTCTCGAACGGGATGCTCGTCCTCGCGACCCTCGCCGGCTTGCTGATCTGGATCTACGGCGCCAACGTCAACTCGCTGATCCATCTCTACGTGATCGGCGTCTTCACCGCCTTCACGCTCTCGCAGGCCGGGATGGTTCGCTACTGGAAGCGCGTCCGCGAGCCCGGCTGGCGGTACCGCGCCCTCATCAACGGCGTCGGAGCCACGGCGACAGGGATCGTCGCGGCGATCGTGATCGTCACCAAGTTCGCGGCCGGCGCCTGGCTCGTCACCGTCGCCATCCCCGTGCTCGTGCTCGTGTGCTACGGAATCCGCCGCCACTACCGTGGGATCGCGCGGCGTTTGCGGGCCGGCGCGGACGCGGTCGTGGCTGCGCCACCGCCGCGGAATTCGACTCTGCTCCTGGTCGAGTCGATCGACGAGGCAACCGCCGATGCACTCTGGTTCACGGAGCAGACAGGCAACGGCTTTCGCGCCATACACGTGCCGGCCCGAGGTACCGATCCAGGCATCAAGCCGCGTTGGTTCCGGTTTACCGACGAGCGGTCCCACCTCGAGCTACTTGACGCCTCGCTCGGCATTACGGAGGCCGTGCTCGAACAGGTCTGGCGCCTGCCGAGAGGCGAGTCGAGCTTCGTCACCGTCGTCATCCCGGAGCTCTTTCAGCGGCCCTCCCTTCTCGAAGTTTTCAAGCATCCGCGCGCGTTGCTTCTGAAGCTGCGGCTGCTGGCCGAACCGGGAGTCGTCGTCGCCGACGTACCCGCCCTGGTAGGCGCCGATGCGGCGCCGCGCGAGCGAGCTGTTGTTCGTGTTCTCGTCTCCGGCGTCAATGCTTCCTCGATGCGGGCCGTCAACTATGCGCGCACGCTGGGGATCAAAGACACCCGCGCTGTCAATTTCGCCTTCAGCTCGGAAGAGGCGGAGGAAATGCGCCGCGAGTGGGCTGCATACGGAACTCGGATTCCGCTCGAGCTCGATGACGCCCCCTACCGCGACATCGGCACTCCCCTGCGCGCGTACCTCCGTGACTTAACGGATGACGGACGAACTAAGGTCGTGCTCGTGATGCCGGAGCTCGTCGTTCGCGGCCTGAGCCGCGCACTCCACAACCAGAAAGCGCTCTACCTGAAGCGCCTACTGCTGTTCGAGCCGCACGTGATCCTCGCCTCAGTCCCGTACCAGCTACTCCGTTAAGGGCCGTGAATCGAGACGAGCAGAGGGATGATCAGGATCGCGACGATGTTCGTGATCTTGATCATCGGGTTGATCGCGGGGCCGGCAGTGTCCTTGTAAGGGTCGCCGACCGTGTCGCCGGTGACCGCGGCGGCGTGGGCCTCTGAGCCTTTGCCGCCGTAGGCGCCGTCCTCGATCAGCTTCTTCGCGTTGTCCCAGGCGCCGCCGCCGGAGGTCATCGCGATCGCAAGGAAGAGGCCGGTGACGATCGTCCCGATCAGCAGGCCGCCGAGCATGCGCGCGTTGATCAGGCCGACGATGATCGGGAAGCCGATCGGGATCAGCGCCGGCAGCAGCATGCTCTTGATCGCCGAGCCGGTGACGATGTCGATCGCGCGCCCGTACTCGGGCCGCGCGGTGCCCTCCATGATCCCCGGGATCTCGCGGAACTGGCGGCGCACCTCCGTCACCACCTGGCCGCCGACGCGGCCGACGGCCTCCATCGCGAGCGACGCGAACAGGAACGGCATCAGGCCGCCGATGAAGAGGCCGGCGATCACCCACGCGTCATCGAGCGCGAAGCTGATCCCGTTCAAGCCCTGGCGGTCGAGCTCGCTGTGGTAGCTGTCGAACAGCACGAGCGCGGCGAGCGCGGCCGAGCCGATCGCGTAGCCCTTCGTGACGGCCTTGGTCGTGTTCCCGACGGCGTCGAGCGGGTCGGTGATCGCACGCACCGATTCAGGCAGGTCCGCCATCTCGGCGATCCCGCCGGCGTTGTCCGTGACGGGGCCGTAGGCGTCGAGGGCGACGATCAGACCGGTCATCGACAGCTGCGCCATCACGGCGACGCCGATTCCGTAGAGGCCGGCGAAGTGATGCGCGACCAGGATTCCGGCAGCGATCACGATCACGGGAGCCGCCGTCGCCTGCATGCCGACGGCCAGGCCCTCGATGATGTTCGTTGCGTGCCCGGTCTGCGAGGCGCGTGAGATCGACTTGACCGGCCGCCAGCGCGTGCCCGTGTAGAACTCGGTGATCGCCACGAGCAGGAAGGTGACGACGAGGCCGACGAGCGCCGCGACATAGAGGTCGGAGAAGTTGTACTTCGAGTTGTCGTCGAAGGCGAGCGTCACCGGGATGAACCCGAGAGCGGAGAGGAAGGTCGCGACGAAGACCGCTTTGTAGAGCGCGTTCATGATCGAGCCGCGACGGCCGACCCGGGCGAAGAAGACGCCGATGATCGAGGCGAGGATCGAGACGCCGCCGAGCGCGAGGGGATAGAGCGGCAGACGCCCGTGGAACGGGAAGCTGAGGCCGAGCAGCATCACGGCGACGGCGGTGACCGCGTAGGTCTCGAACAAGTCGGCCGCCATGCCGGCGCAATCGCCGACGTTGTCGCCGACGTTATCGGCGATCACGGCGGGGTTGCGAGGATCGTCCTCCGGGATCCCGGCCTCGATTTTGCCGACGAGGTCGGCGCCGACATCGGCAGCCTTGGTGTAGATGCCGCCGCCGAGCCGGGCAAAGACCGAGATCAGCGAGCCGCCGAAGGCGAGCCCGATCAGGTCGCGAATCGCCGCGTCCTGCGACTTGTTGAACCAGCTCGTCAGGACTCCGTAGTAGCCGGCGACGCCGAACAGGCCCAGCCCGACGACGAGCAGGCCGGTCACCGAGCCGGCACGGAAGGCGACGTTCAATGCGGGCTTGAGCCCGTGACGGGCGGCCTCGGCGGTGCGGACGTTCGCGCGCACCGCGACGTTCATCCCGATGAAGCCGGCAGCGGCGGACAGGCTCGCGCCGATCAGGAAGCCCACGGCCGTGCCCCAGCCGAGCTTGTGGTAGAAGCCGAGCAGGAGGAAGGGCGCGATCGAGACGAGCCCGATCGTCATGTACTGGCGGCGGAGATAAGCGGCCGCTCCTTCCTGCACCGCCTGGCTGATCTCCCGCATGCGCTCGGTGCCGGCGGGCCGCTGCAGCACCCAGAGGGTCAGCCCGATTCCGAACGCGATCGCCACGCCCGCGCAGAGGAGCGCAAACAGCACGGTGTGGTGGTGGAAAAACCCGCTCAATCCGCCTCCCTCACAAAGTCAGCGCCGGGATGCCCCGGCGCGGCGCAGTTTCTATCAAACGCGGCGTTCATGCGCTTGTAGTCTCAGTTCGTCCGCCAATTCTTCGCGGCACCGGATTCAGCGGCCGGCCGAGTGAATCGGCCGCCCTCTTAGACGGCATCGCAAGCGATGCCTAAGCGCGCCGCAGGCCAGTGGCCCGACCGGCAACCTAGGCCACTCGTCAACGCCTCGTCGCTGTCTTCCGGCAAATGCCGATCGTTGCCCCGACCCTGCGGAGCTTTCTCGCTACCGCCTTCGTCACGTGCACCGTCCGCGAGCGGTAGCAAAGCGTGACCCTCGTGGCCGGTGCGCGACCCTTGCTGACGACCAGGTTTACGGCAGCGCCGCTGGGCAGGCGGGTGCCGGGAACCGCTCCCTGTGAAATCACGCGTCCCTTCGAAAAGGCTCTCGAGTAACGCCTCGCTATCGCTCCGGCCGAGCAGTGCGACGTCTGGAGAATCGTCCGCGCGCCCGCGAGCATCCGACTTTTGAGCGACGGGACGATGCAGATCGGTGCGGCTGCAGGTGCTGAAGGCGGCGGCGGGCTCGCACCGGTGAAGATCGCCGTCACGGCTCGAGCGGCGCTCATGGTCACAGTGCAGGTGGCCGGCTGGCCGGCGCAGTCGCCCGTCCAGCTGACGAAAGCGGCTCCGGGGCTGGGCGTCGCGGCCAGTGACACCGCAGCGCCGTCGAGGAAGTTGGCCGAGCAGGTGCCGCACGAGAGGCCTGCCGGTGCACTGGTCACCTGTCCGCTTCCTACCGTGCTGACCGTCAGGTTCTGCGTCGTCACGGTGGCGAACTGGGCACCGCTCGCGCCGTCGGCGTCGGTAGCGACGAGCGTCACCAGCCGTCTTCCCGGCGTCGCGTATGCGTGCGATGCGACGGGATCCGGGCCCGCGCTCGAGGTTCCGTCACCCCAATCCCAACTGTAGGTCGCGATCAGACCGTTTCCGTTCGGCGAGGTGGTGGCCCTGGCGTCGAAGCCCGTCGGTGCGCCGGAGGTAGCCACCGGGCTGAACTCGGCCGACACTCCCTTCAAGCCGCCCGAGACATGCGAGACGATGCAGGCGCTCTCAGCATTGCTCCACTGCTTCTGAACGGTCCAGCTGCTCGCGCCGAGGATCAACGTCGCCTGCTGCCCGTTGCAGATGTCCCCGATCTCGCCGTTGCTTCCGTCATACCAGGCGAGCGGAGGCAGCAAGCCGGGCGCCGAGCCGACTTCCGGGTCCGTCATCGACTCGAGGAGCTCGTGGCTCGTCATCGCGGTGAGGTTGCCGAAGCCGTCGCCGCCGCTGCTCGCCCCGCAGCCCGAACTGGTCGGCGTGCTCTCGGGCAGCACGGTGTAGGTGAACGGCGTGCCCGCGTAGGCCGCATCCGAGTGGTAGGCGCAGAACTGCGCATTCGAGCAGCTCGAGCCGAGGCAGATCTTGTACGTCGGCGGGAACATGACGTAGTACTCGGTCACCGGGCCTCCAAAGGCGACCCGAGGTGGCGGCAGCGCTCCCGCTCCGATCTGCGCGATCAGCTCGGATGCAACCTGGGCGTCGCTCAGGTTCGTCGACGACGTGCTCGGGCTGATCGTGAACGAACCGAGATAGCGGCTGGCAAGCGTGAGGGGCTGGTTGGTAGTGGTGCCGGCAAGCCCCTGGGTCCCGTACTCGAGCGCGGCGTTGTACGTGTTCGCGTTACCCGCGTTAGCGAAAGAGGTGACGAAACCGGGCAGGCCGCTCGTCAGCGAGCTCGCGTGGCCCGAGCCGCCCCAGACCACGATTGCGTTCTCGGTGAACGCCATCACGGGGCCGCCGTAGTAGGTCAGGTGGGCCCCCGGCCTGTTGACGAACGGTTGGGGAACTGGAACCGGGACAATCCCGCCCAGAGGCGTGATGGGCATCAGGCCCGCCCCGGCAGCGGCTGCGCTGTGCGGGGCGGAAGCGAAGAAGGCCCCGGCAAGCGCAAGCAAAGCCACTCTCCCTGTTCGAGACCGACGCCGCATCCGCGTTTAGCTTCTAGCAGGTGGGGCGGGCGGAGACTAGGCGTCCTTTGTCGTGCCCTCTTCGGCGGCCGCCGCGTAGGCGAGCTGCATGTTCGCCAGCACCTGGCTGAAGTCGCGGACGGCATCAGCGGGAACCGCGCCTTCGAGCACGGGCAAGAGCGCCTTCAGGGCCTCGATCGCCAGCCGCGCCTGCTCGAGGTCCTCGTTCTCGCCGCTCAGGCGGTGGTAACCCAGCGAGGAGATCGTGTAGACGGTTTGGAGCAGCAGATCGGAGACCTTGAGCCGGCTGAGCTCGGCCTGCAGTTGCTCGACGAGCTCTTGCTCCTTTTCCGACGGGGCGGGAGGCTGCTCCTCAGCCACGAACCGGGGCACCTCGTCGCACCAGGCCCGCATAGATCTCCTGCAGCGACATGCCGTCCTCGTACTGCGCCAGCTGGCGCTCGGCCGAGTTCGCGGTGGGCACGGCCAGATACTGAGCCGCACCGAGCTCCTCGGCAACCGGTGCGACCCACTCGAGCAGTCGCTCTAGACGTGCCCGCGCCGGGCGGACGTCGCCGGTCGAAAGGTCGATCAGCTCACCCGCGAGCCCGTAGCGAGTCGCCCGCCAGAAGTTCTCCTCGATCAGCCGGTGCGGATGGTCTGGCAGCGGCTCGCCCTCGTCGAGCGCCCGCGCGATCCTCGCCGTCAGCGTGTAACAGAGCGCGGCCAGCGAGCGCGCCTCCTCGAGGTCGGGCTGTGCGTCGCAGATCCGGATCTCCACGGTCGGAAAGGCGAGATGAGTCCTGACGCTCCACCAGATCTGCGTGTGCTCGGAGATCGAGCCGGTCGCGTAGAGGAAGCGGACGTAGTCCTCGAATCCCTGCCAGCCGTCGTAGGCATCCGGCACCCCGCAGCGCGGGAACGTCCGCGTGAAGATCTCAGTCCGCGACGAGTGCAGATAGGTACACACGCCTTCGACGATCGGCGAGCTCGCCGAGAGCGCCAGCAGCTCGGGCAGGTAGTTGCGCAAAGCGTTGCAGACGGCGATCGCGCGGTCGGCCCCGCGGATGCCGACGTGGACGTGTAGGCCGAAGGTGTTGTTGCGCCAGACGACGTAGCGGAGCAGCTCGTCGTTCGCGCGGTAGTGAGGCGTGTCGATGATTCGCTGCTCCTGCCAAGGGCTCCACGGATGCGTGCCGACCGCTGCGAGGGCGACCCCTAGCCCGCCGGCGAGCTCGTCGAGCTGGACGCGGCGCTCGCCGATCCTCGCCGCCGCCTCGGCGAAGTTCTGACAGCGACCGGTTCGGACCTCGACCTCGGAGGCGATCAGCTCACCGACGAGGTGCTCTTCGAGCGGGGTCCCCGGGGCCGCGGCCTGGAGCTCCTCGAACCGGTTCGTGAGCGAGAGCGTCTCGGGATCGAGAACGGCGAACTCCTCCTCGACGGCGACCGTGAAATCGGTGCCGTTCTCGTACGCCTCGCGAGCGGAACGGATTTGCTCGTCGGGTGTGAGCTTCTGCGCGTCTCCCATTGATTGCCCTCTTCGGGGCCACTTTAGTTGGTGAAGGGTTGAAGCAATCTCGTCGAGACTCGTTCCCAGCTCCAGTGCTCGATTACAGCGCGGCGGGCAGTCTCCTTGAGGGCTTCGCGTTCTCCCTCGGGCAACTCGAGCAGCCGGCCGAGCTTGGCGGCCAGATCGCGGGCGTTGCCGGTCTCGAAGCTCGTCAGCCCGCGCTGTTCGGGCGGATACTCCGCCTCGAGACCCTCGGCGATCTCTGCAAGTCCCGAGTGGCGGGCGACGAGCGCCAGCGATCCGGCGGCCGCAGCCTCGACGGCGACCATGCCGAACGCCTCGGGAAAAATCGACGGGACGACAGTCACCTCGCAGAGCGGAAGCAGGTGCACGAGATGGCGATGCTCCAACGGGCCGGTGAAGAGCGTTCGCGGCGGCGCGATTCGCTCGAGCTCGGCCCGGTAGTCCCCGAAGCCGACGATCACCGCGCGGCCCCCCCTCTCGCGGAGAGCTTCGAACAGGACGTGGATGCCCTTGTTGTGGAGCAACTTGCCGAAGTAGAGAACGGTCGGCTCGTCGCTCTCGAACCAGGCCGCGAGTCCCTCGGCGTTGTCCTCGTCGGGGAGCCGTTCCTCGGCGTTGCCGGGATTCGGAGGATCGCGACGGGCCTCGTCGAGCAGACGCTCGAGCGCCTTCCCGCGGGGCTCGGGCTTGAACTCCTCGACGTCGACTCCCGGCGGCACCTCATAGACGCGCTCGACGTGGCCGACGACCTGCTCGAGCACCGCGCGGATGTGCGCGGAGCCCACGAAAGTGGCCGTCGCCTGCGCGAGCGAGGCTCTGCCCCACGCGGCCAGTTCCTCGTTGCCGCGCATCGAGTATTCGAGCTCGGAACCGTGCGCCTTGACCGCATAGGGGGCACCTGCGGCCGCTGCAACCGGACCGCCAAGCAGAACGTGGTTTGCGAAGGCGAGGTCGGCCGGAAGCTCGGCCCGAACGGCGGCGGCGTTCGCCTCGACGTATCGCTCGCGCTTCTCCGGCGTCAGCTCCTGGAGCAGCCGGGGCTGCAGTCCTTCGTAGCGGTCGAGCACGAAGACGGGCAGCAGCTTGTCCGGCAGCTCCGGCCGGACGACGCGCGCGCCGCCCAGGTCGTACGCGTCGGGGTTCCGCTCCTGGCACACCACCACGACCTCGTGGCCGAGTCGGCTCCATGTGCGCGCGAGCGCGCGGGTGTACACGTTCGAGCCGGTGCCGCCGAGCAGGTAGCCGTGCCAGAGGACGATCCGCACGGCCGGATCCTCGCGGACGCGCTAGGTGAGGTGGAAGTACAAGGCGTGCAGCAGCTCGACGGCCGGGTTGGACGTGTGCACCTGCACGTCGTGCGGGACGTCGAGCAGCGCCTCGGAGTAGTTGAAGATGATCTTGACGTTGGACGCGACGAGCTCGTCGGCGACGTCCTGGGCGCTGTCTGCCGGAACTGCGATCACGCCGACGATGATGTTCTTCTCGCGCACCGCGTCGCGCAGCTGCCGGTAGTCGCTGACGGGCATCGAGCCGACCTCGCGCCCGACCTTCTCGGGATCGGTGTCGAAGACAGCGGCGATGTTGATCCCGTGCTCGGCGAAAATGGGCGAGCTCGCGATCGCCTGGCCGAGCCGGCCGGCTCCGACGAGCGCAACGTTGTGCTGCCCCTGCGTGCGCAGGATCTTCCGGATCTCGCCGAGGAGCGAGTCGATGTTGTAGCCGACGCCCCGTTTGCCGAACTTGCCGAACTGCGAGAGGTCACGGCGGATCTGCGTCGCGTTGATGTTGGTGTAGTCCGCGATCTCCTGGGAGGAGATTCGGTCCTTGCCCATCTTCTTGGACTGGGTCAGGACCTGGAGGTAGCGGCTCAGACGAGCGGCGACGCCGACCCCGAGCCGGTCGTTGGCAACCTCCGCGCGTTCTGAAGTTTGTAACACCGCACGAGCATTGTGCCAATTCCGCTCGGTGCGCCGCTTGGGGATGTCACAAACCCGCGTCTTCGGCCCCCGTTTGTGCGGCCGCGAGCTTGCGCCGAAAAGGCTCCGGCTGGACGTAGTAGGTGCAGACGCGCTCGCCGTCGATCTCGACCACGGGGATCAGCTCGCGGTAGCGCGACTCGAGCTCCGGGTATCCGTCAATCGTCACCTCGACCAAGTCGAACCCGAGCTCGTCGCGAAGCTCGGCGAGCTGGACCTTGGCCCGCTCGCAGAGATGGCAGCCCTCGGCCTTGTAGAGAACGACCCGTGGCGCTCGCGCTGACCCGGAACGACCCACTTAGTAACAGACTGTTACTTGGATATCGGGCCGCGGCAAGGATCGGACTCCACTGTTTTCGGTCATCGGGACGTTTCCGAGCAAGTAACAGACTGTTACTTGCTCTCCGCGCACGCTACGAGCCCTCGGCGAGCCAGGGCGCAGGCCGGTTGCACCGCGAGACGGGATCAGACCGGAGCCCGAGCAAAGCCCGCGCGTCCTCCAGAGCGGTATCGCAAGCGACGCCTCAGGGGTACAGCCCACGCGTGATCGTCGCGTCGGCGACGCGCCGGACCGCCAGCCCGTAGGCGGCCAGCCGCATGCTCGTCTTGCGCTCCTCGGCCGTGCGCCAGGTCTCGTTGAATGCCCGCGTCGTGATATCGCGGAGCTTCGAGTTGATCTCGTCCTCCTTCCAGAAGTACTCCTGGAGTCCCTGAACCCACTCGAAGTACGAAACGACGACACCGCCTGCGTTCGCGAGCACGTCCGGGAGGATCAGCACACCGCGATCGTCGAGGATCTCGTCTGCGGTCGGAGTGATCGGCCCGTTCGCGCCCTCGGCGATGATTTTCGCCTTCACCTGGTCAGCGTTCGCGCTTGTGATCACCTGCTCGAGCGCGCAAGGCGCCAGCACGTCGCAGTCGAGCAGGAGCAGCTCCTCGTTCGTGATCGACTCGGCGCCGCGCAGCCCCTCGAGCGCACCGGTCTCCTGCTTGTGCGCCAACACCGCGGCCATGTCGAGGCCGGCCTCGTTGTAGATGCCCCCGCGCGAGTCCGAGACGGCGATCACGGTCGCGCCCTGCTCGGCGAGGAACTTGGCCAGGAAGCTGCCGACGTTGCCGAACCCCTGGACGGCGACCCGCAGGTCCGCCATCCGCAGGTCTCGCTTGCGAACCGCCTCCTGGATGCAATAGAGGGCGCCGTGCGCAGTCGCCTCCAGCCGGCCGAGCGAGCCGCCGACGTTGAGTGGCTTACCCGTGACGACGCCCAGCACCGAGTGGCCCTTGTTCATCGAGTAGGTGTCGAAGATCCACGCCATCACCGAGGCATTCGTGCCGACGTCTGGAGCCGGGATGTCTTTCTCCGGTCCGATCTCGTTGATGATCTCGCTCGTGTAGCGGCGCGTCATCCGCTGCAGCTCGGCCGGCGAGAGCTTCTTGGGATCGACGCGGATGCCGCCCTTGGCGCCGCCGAACGGAATCCCCATCAGCGCGCACTTCCACGTCATCCACATCGCTAGTGCCTTGACCTCGTCGAGCTCGACGTCGGGGTGGTAGCGGATCCCGCCCTTCGACGGCCCACGGGCGATGTTGTGGGTGACCCGATAGCCCTCGAGGGCATGGATGGTGCCGTCGTCCATCGTCACGGGCACCGAGACGACGACCGCCTTCTTGCATTCCTGCAGGACGTTGACGAGGTTCGGGTCGACGCCGAACAGCTCTGCGACGCGGCGCAGCTGCTCCTTGGCAATGTCGTACGGGTTCTCGCGGAGGTGTGATTCGGGGACTTCGAGTGTGGTCACTGACGCTCCTTCGGCACTCGGCAGGGGTAAAAGTCGCCGCAAATAGCGGACGGAGTATAAGCCCGGGCACACCGGCGAAGCCCCGTATGCGCTCGAGGTCGGCATCGCCAGCAACGCTGTAAGCCCGGGCATGCGGGCAGAGCCCGCATGCCCTCCACGACGGCATCGCAAGCGACGCCTTGGGGGCTACTTGATCGTGAACGTCACCTTCCGGTAGGTCGCGCGGGTGCCGTCCGGCGGTATCGCGGCCAGAGCCAGCGTGTAGTCGCCGGACGGCAGGACGTTCCCGTTCGGATCGCGCCCGGTAAGACCGAAGGCGTAGCTGCCGGGCAGCAGGTCGCGCATCCGGACGAGCAGACCGAGGTGGCTGCCCGACGAGTTCGCCAGCACCATGTCGAGCCGGCCGACCGGGTGCACCTCGGTTCCGCCCGACCCCGGCGTCAGACCACCGGCGCGAAAAGAGAGCACCGCCGGGGTCGTGTCCGAAGGCTTGAAGCTCTGCTCCGACAGGCGCAGGCCGGAGAGCAGCGGTCCGGTGTAGCGCCCGAACGGGATCGCCCAGGGAACTCTCAGCGGCGACGTCGAGGGCGACCCGATCTGGATCGCCCCTTCGGCGGGAGCACCCGTTGTCGGGGTTCCCTGGAAGGACGCCTTCACGCGGATCGTGATCTTGCCGCCGGGAGGAAGGCGAAAGCGGTCGGGCGAGGCGGTGAGCGCAAGGCCGGCGCCGCCGGTCTGGGGCAGCGCCACTCGCAGGTTGAGCCGCCGGCTGGACAGGCTTCGGATCGTCAGTTTCTGGACCGAATGCCAGTTTGCGCGAGCGGCAGGCCCGAAGGCGAGAGAGGTCGGATCGACCGCGAACTCGGCGGCAGCGGCAGAACCCACGTCGACGAGCCCGGTGCCCTGCGTGGTCACCGAGCCCTCCTCGAACGGCCGCGCATAGCCGGCGAGCATGCTGCGGAGCGCCCGCGCATCGAGGTCCGGCCGGGCTTGAGCGAGCAAGGCGGCGGCGCCCGCGACGGTCGCGGCGGCGGCGCTCGAGCCGTTGACGGTTCCGTACGCGGCCGTCCCGTCCGCGGCGGCCGAAGGCTCCGAGGTCATCAGTCCTACTCCGGGGCCGAGCAGGTCGGGCCGGACCCGCCAGTCGAACGAGAGCCCCCGCGACGAAAACGGTGCGGTACCGCCGCCGGTGCCATTCCGAGCCACGCGCGACGCGCCGAGCGAGAGGGCCGGGTGCCGTCCCGCCGCAAGCGCGTCGAGCGCCGTGCGCGCAACGTCGGCGGGCACAGCCACGACGGGCACGGGCACGCTCTCGTCGAGTCCGAGCCCGCCGGCCGGGATCGCGGTCCCGTAGAGCACGACCGCCGCAGCGCCGGCGCGGGCTGCGTTCTCGACCGCGGTCACCGGATCGTCGCCCGCGCGAACGAGCGCCGCACGGCCGGCAACGACGCTCAGCCCCGCTCGGTTGAAGAACGAGTTCAGCGGCGGCGGGCCGAGAAATCCGCCTGGGCCGGCCTGGGAGCTGCGCTCCCGCGGCGCCGCGAGCGCGAGCTCCCGCGCATGCCTCGGCAGCACGGCGCCGGCGAGGGGCAGCAACCTGTCGACCACCACGTCGAGCGCTACTCGGACGACGACCCGCACCTCCTCCGTCTGCGGGCGGAGGTCGGCGGCGCCGACGCTGAGCGCGGCCGGGGACGCGCCGGGGCTGGACAGGCTCCCGAACGCCGGCCCGGCAGGGCCGTCGTTTCCGGCGGCGGCCACGACCAGCGTGTCGAGATCGAGCGCGCCCTCGACGGCACGCGCATCCGGAGCGTCGGCGAACGCTGCGTACGGTGCCGCGAGCGGCACGAGCGCGATCCGGGCCGCGTCGTGCGCGTCGCCGTCCTCGTTCGGGTCGACGGCACGCTCGAGGCCCGCGATCAGCTGGTCGGTGCGCGAGTAGACGGCCCAACCGCCGCCGACGTCCTGCTGCCAGCCCGCGACTCGGATCGGCAAGACCGACGCGCCCGTCGCGACGCCCGAGAGCCCCTGCGGCCCGCCGCCGCCGACGAGCAATCCGGCCATCTCCGTACCGTGCCGCTCGACCCTGGTCGCGTCGTCGGGCTTCGTCGCCGCGAGGGCGTGGAAGTCGCCGTCGCTGAGGACGTTGATCCCGTCCTCGACCCGGCCGCGGAGGAACGGCTGCGCCCGGTCGACGCCCGTATCGAGCAGCGCAATCGTGACACCGCGGCCGTCGAACCCCGGCAGCATGATCTCGGGATCGTGCGCGGCGCCCCGGGAGAGCTCGTTTTTCGCCAGGAGTTGCGAGGAGACGGTCGCGGGGTAGGCGACGCGAACCGGGTAGACGCCGGCGACCTCCGGTTCGCGTTCCAGCAGCGCGACAGCCTCGGCGTCCAGAGCGGCCGAGAAACCGTTGATGACGCGCGAGTAGTAGTAGTCGACCCGCACCTGAACTCCGTGTTGGGCGAGCGTCCCGAGGACCTGTTGCTGCGCGGCGAGCGCGGCGGTGGTCCACTCGCGCTCCTGCGAGTCGCTTGCCTGACCGCCCGCGCTCGCCACGCGCTGCGCGAGCGAGGGCGCCTTGAGCACGACGATCACGCGCTGCCCGACGTCGACCTTCGGCCGGGCGCTGCCCGCGAGTCCGCGCCAGGCGCCCGCGCTCGAGGAGAGCGTCGGCTCGGTCGAGCGGGTCCCGCCGGCGCCGAGGACGAACGCCAGTCCGCCGAGCGCGAGAAGACCCAGCGGCGCCATCCTGCCTGCCCGGACCGCGCTAGCCAGAGGCGTACGCATCGAGCTCAAGATAGCCCGGGAAGGGGACTGCCTCCGTGTACCGCGCGGCCGAGGCAATCATCGCCGCATTGTCCGTGCAGAGCGGCAGCGGCGCGAAGAGGGCGTCCGGCAAGGCGGCCCGCAGTTCCGAGTTGGCCGCGACGCCGCCGACGACTGCGGTTCTCGGTGCTCCCGTTTGCTCAGCGGCCTCGTTGGTCCGCGCGACGAGGGCGCTGACGATTGCGCGCTCATAGCTCGCGGCGAGGTCGGCGCGCCGGCGCTCGAGCTCGTCATCCGAAAGGTCTCGGACAGCGTAGAGGAGTGCGGTCTTCACGCCTGAGAACGAGAAGTCCAGCCCCGATACGCGGGCGACGGGAAAGTCATACGCGGCGGGATCGCCCTCTCGGGCGAGCCGGTCGATCGCCGCTCCACCGGGGTAGCCGAGGCCGAGGAGCCGCGCGCCCTTGTCGAACGCCTCGCCGGCGGCATCGTCGAGCGTCGTCCCCAGTACTCGAAACGCGCCGGGCTCGGCGACGTCGATCAACAACGTGTGACCGCCGCTCGCTAGCAAGCAGAGAAACGGCGGCTCGACGGGCTCGTGCTGCAGGTAGAGCGAGGCGACGTGACCGTGCAGATGGTCGACCGGCACCAGGGGCAGCCGATTCGCCCAGGCGACGGCCTTCGCAGCCGAGAGACCGACGAGCAGGGCGCCGACCAACCCCGGCCCTTGCGTGACGGCGACGGCATCCAGGCTCTCGAGCTCGGTGTCCGCCTCCGCCAGAGCTTCCCGCAACACGGGCACGACCAACTCGAGATGACGCCGTGAGGCGACCTCCGGGACGACGCCACCGAAGCGAGCGTGCAAATCGGCCTGCGAAGAGACGACGTTCGAGAGAAGTCAGACCCCGGACATGGCCGGGGCAGCCCAGCGCACACGGCAAGAGGACGCGCTCTCTTGCCGGCCATGGTCTTTGCCGCCACGTCTGGGGTCAGGCCCCGGCCGGGTCCGCAACGGCCACTGCTAGTCGTCGCTCGACTCGGAAATGGGGTCCTTCCACATGATGAGCGCGTCTTCCCTGTTGTCGGTGTAGTAGCCGCGCCTGACGCCTCGCGGCTTGAAGCCGAGGCGTTCATACAGGGCGACTGCGCCCGCGTTCGAGACACGCACCTCGAGCGTGTAGCCGCGCCGGCCTCGGCCGGCGGTCACCTCGAACAGCCGCTCGAGCAGCATCGTCGCGATTCCGCGGCGGCGGTGCTCCCCGGCGACGGCGACGTTCATCACGTGCCAGGCGTCCACATAGCGGGAGATCACGAGGTAGCCGACGAGCTCGAGGGTCTCGAGATCGAAGGCGCCGAGACAGATCGAAGACGGCTTCGCGAGCTCACTCGCGAACATCGAGCGCGACCAAGGCGTCGGATAGGAGGCGCGCTCGATCCGCTCGATCGCGTTCAGGTCCCGCATCTCCAGCCGCCGCAGCGCAACCCTCGTCATCTCCTTCATCGAGCCTGCTCCGCGTCGGGGAGCCGCAGGTAAAGCGGCTCGACAGCTTCGGGGTCGACGAACTCGTGTGCGAGCTCGACGTGGAAACGGGCCCGTGGAACATGCAGCTCGCTCTCCCGCGGGGGGACTCTCGCGCCCAACGCTTCGAGCACGTCGCGGTAGCGGACGGCGCCGTCGCCGACGCAGGTCGCCCCGGGCCCGAGGCGCAAGCTGTCAGGCGCGACGGCAGCCGGCATGCCGTCGACCAGCGTGAACACTTCTCGGCGCCCGGCGTCGACCACCGGCAGCGCGCCTGGAGCGCCGGCGGCCAGCGCGTCGAGCGTCGAGATGCCGGCCAGCCGGAGGCCGAGAGCGAACGCGAGCCCGCGCGCAGCCGCAAGCCCCATCCGCACACCGGTGAAACTGCCGGGCCCGGTGCCGACGACGACGCGGGTCAGCTCGCCCGGCTCGGCACCGGCGTGCCCGAGCAGCTCCTCGGCATCGGCCAGCACACGCACCGCCCGTGAGGAGCGCTCGCCGAGCAGCTCTCCGTCCCGGACGAGGGCGCTCGTGGCGACGCTCGTCGCGGTGTCAAACGCGAGCGTCAGCATCGCCGGAGACCTCCGCCAGCAGCTGCCGGTCGTCGCCTTCGACCTCGATCAGCCTGTGTTCCCGATCCACGTGCGACAAACGTAGCGCGATGCGCACCGGCGGGAGGGCTTGCGCGGCCGCCTCGGGCCATTCGACGAAACAGATCGCGTCGACGAAGTACGGCTCGAGATCCCCCCACTCCGCAGGTGAAAACCCCTGGAAGCGGTAGAGATCGAGGTGCGAGACGTCCCGATTTCCCAAGTACCGGTGGCCGACGGTGAAGGTGGGGCTCGTCACAGGAACCTCGATCCCGAGGGCGCGACAGGCGCCGCGGACGAAGGTCGTCTTGCCGCTGCCGAGCTCGCCCGAGACGGTGACCACGTCGCCGACCCGCAGCCCGCGGGCCAGCCGGCCGGCGATGCGCTCCGTCTCCTCCGGCGAGGCAGAGGTCAGCTCGAGACGGGCCACACTTTTTGCACTTCCCGCTCGAGCAGTCGCGGCACCTCGACCCCCAGCTGGGCCTCTGCCGCCTCCCGCGCCTCCAGGTAGGACGAGAGAGCCTCACCCAGCGTGGCGGGCGGCTCCAATGTGCCTAGTGGGCCCAGCAAGTGACGCCACATCTTGTCGAGCTCGGCCGAGACGAGCTCGCCCTTGCCAGAAGCCTCTTTCGACCGGAGCCACAAAAACCAATCCCAAAAATGCCGGTCGATCGGCTCGAGTGTTTCAGCGCTCACCACCCACGGCGGCTCGATCTCATGTGGCTCCGCGAGGAACAGCAGGTCGACCTTCGTCGGCCCGGCCAGGATGAGCATGTAGCACCAATGCTCACTCAAAGGGTCCCACTGTTCGGCCAGTGGTTCGATCGCCGCAAGCCGTGAGGGCAGCGCCGCCTCGACCGCGTGGAAGTCGTCCACCTCGACCGAGAAATCCCAGTCGGAAGAGTCGGTCGCCGTCCCTTGCGCACGTGAGCCGATCAGCGTGACCGCCGTCACATGCGGGTCGGCAAGAAGCCTGGATTCGACCGCAGCTTGTAGGTCGAAAGCGCCCGTCGGCCTAGAACAGGCCGAGCTGAACCGCGGGCGCAGGCGCGACGGCCACGAGCGCCGGCGTCGGCGTCGGCTGCTCGGCCGTGCGGCCGAGCAGCTCGGGCAGTCGGGCGAAGTCGGCCTCGAGCACCTTCAGCATGGCCGGCGTGTAGAGCGCCGCCGCCGGGTGATAGAGCGGGTAGAGCAGCACGCGCCGCCCGCCGAGGGTCGCTTCCTGCTCGGCGCCGTGGACGCGCGTGATTCCGGTCGGCTTGCCCGAGAGCAGCTTCGTCGCGAAGTTCCCGAGGGTGGCGACGACCTTCGGCTCGATCAGCGAGATCTGGCGGAAGAGGTGGCCCTCGCAGGCTTCGATCTCGTCCGGCTGGGGATCGCGGTTGCCCGGGGGCCGGCATTTGAGGACGTTCGCGACATACACCTGGTCGCGCTCGAGCCCGATCCCGGCCAGGAGCTTGTCGAGCAGTTTGCCCGCCTGGCCGACGAAGGGCTTGCCCTGCTGGTCCTCGTGGAACCCGGGCGCCTCGCCGACGAACATCAGGTCGGCGGTTGGATCGCCGACGCCGAAGACGACCTGTGTCCGGCCCTCGGCGAGCCGGCACTTGGTGCAGCCGGCGACCTCGGCCCCGAAGGCGGCTAGCTCAGTGGCAGCCACACGAACCGCCGCAACAACCGCCACCGGAAGCGCCGAAGCTCGGTTGCTCGGCGGTGCCGTGAGCCGCGAAGACGGAGAATTGCTTGCGCACGTTCTCGGTGCCGCAATCCGGACAGTCGGGATCGTGACCGTTCCGGACGAGCTCCTCGAAGTGCGACTCGCACTCCATACACACATACTCGTAGATCGGCATCGCTGCGAGAGTGTAGGCGGCGGCCCGGACGGGTCGCAAATGCGCTCTGTATCGGTGCTAGGCCGGCCCGCGCACCCGCCGCCCGCCG
>VAXH01000018.1 GCA_005883955.1 Actinomycetota bacterium
CTCGACCTCGTAGCGCGGGTGCGCGAGCCGATGCGCGAGCTCGCCGTCATTGGTGAGCAGCAGCGCCCCGGTCGTGTCGGCGTCGAGCCGTCCGACCGGGACGAGGCGGGTCTCGTAGCGCGAGACGAGATCGACGACGGTGGGGCGTCCCTGCGGATCGCTCGCGGTCGTGACGACTCCCGCGGGCTTATGGAGCAATACGTAGGCCAGCGGTTGCCGCACGAGCGGCCGCCCGTCGAGCTCGACCAGATCGTGCCTGGCCACGAACGTGTTCAGTTGCCCCCGCTGGCCGTTGACGGTCACCCGGCCGGCCTTGATCAGCTCGTCCGCCTTGCGCCGCGAGGCGACCCCGGCCCGGGCGAGGTAGGCGTTCAGGCGCACGAGTGAATTCTCCCTTGCGTCACACCCACGTCTGCCACCGGCGCGACTTTGGCTACTAGGCTCGCCTCGGGGAGGAGGTCGGGGCGCCTTGGTTCACGCGTCAACAGAACCAACACGCCGGCGGGCGGGCCGTCATCATCACCTGATGCCGCACTACGTGACGCTGATGCGCTGGACCTCGCAGGGGGTCGCCGGCCTGCCGGCCTGGCGCGAGCGCGTCGAGGACGGCGAGCAGATCATCTCGGAGGCCGGCGGCAGCCTCGTCGGCGTCTACGTGACGCTCGGCCGCTACGACGTGGTCGAGATCTTCGAGGCCCCGGACGACGAGACCGCGGCCGAGATCATCCTGAAGCTCCAGCGACACGGCGCCGAACACACCGAGACGCTGCGCGCCTTCACGCGCGAAGAGGCCGAGGAGATCATCCGCAAGCTCTGATGCGACCGCCTCCCGGGAGGGGCAGCGTCCGGTGCCTGGTCCGAGCTGGTCAGGCCGGTCTCTTCTCCGCAACCGCCTCGAGCCGCTCTCGGATCTCGTCCGCCTCACCGCCGAGGTCGTCGAGCCGAGGCAGCGCCGCCAGCGACTCCAGCCCGAAAACACGCTCGAACAAAGGCGTGGTCTTGTAGCGGATCGCGCCCGCGGCCTCCGCGTCCCTGCCCGACTCCGCGATCAGGCCGCGCTCGACCAGGCCGGCGACGACCGAATCTGCCGCAACCCCGCGGATCCGCGCGACGTCCGGGCGCGTGCAGGGCCCGAAGTACGCCACGATCGCAAGCGTCTCCATCGCCGCGCCCGACAGGCCGCGCTCGACCGGGCGCTCGAACAGCGTGGCGCAGGCCTCGGCCGCCTCGCGCGAAGCACGGAAGGCCCAGCCGCCGGCGACCTGCTCGAGCACGATCCCGCTCCGGCCCTCGCTGTAGCGCTCACCGAGCAGGCGCAGCGCCGTCTCGATCCGCTCCGTATCGTCGTTCGCCGCAACAGCTAGGTCCTCGACGGACAGAGGCTGGGAAGCGACGACCAGCAGCGCCTCGACGACGCGCGCAAGGCGGTCGACCGGGTTGGCGCTGATCAGGCGGAGCGGGCGATCCATTGCGACTCAACTCCTTCCTTCGCTGTTGCCGCGCGGGTTCCTAGAACGCGGATGGGTGCAAACGAGGACGCCTGCTCTAGAGAAACCTCGCCGGCCTTGCGCAACTCGAGCATCGCGAGGAAGGCCACCGCCGCCTCGACACGAGAAAGTCCCGCGACCTCGGACTCGAAGTCGAACCGGCTCCGCCGCCCCAGCACGGCCCGAAACCGCTCCAGGAATTGAGACACAGGCGGGAAGCGCAAAGCCATGTGTCCGAGCGAGAGCGACGGCGGCTCGGTCGCCAGCAGCCGCAGCGCCGCCCCCAGCCGCTCGGGATCCTGCGGCGCGAGCTGACGCTCCACGCGGGGCGCCAAGGGAGCCGGGCCGAGCCGGAAGAACCGCTCGGACGCGCCTTCCAGCCGCTCCGACAGCCACGCCGCGGCCTCCTTCATCCGGCGGTAGTCGGCCAGCCGCCGCGCCAGTTCCTCTGCCGCCTCCTCGGGTTCGAGCTCCGACAGCTCGAGTGCTTCCTCCGGGAAGAGCCCGCGCGCCTTCAGCTCCAGCAGTGCCGCGACCAGGACGAGGAACTCGCCACACGCGTCCAGATCCAGCCGCCCGCGCTCCTCCAGCCGCGAGCAGAACGCCAGCACGATCTCGGCGATGTCAACCTCCGCCAGCTCGAGCTCCTCGCGGAGCACCAGCGTCAGCAGCAGGTCGAACGGCCCCTCGAACGCGTCGAGGTCCAGCTCGAGCTCACGCACGATCACGGCCGGAAACTAGCGGCGCTACCGGACGCGGCCCTTGGGCACGGCCATCGCCGGCCCAGTCGGCTCCACCCGCCGGCGCCCGACGTCTCCGGGCGCCTCTTCGCCGCCCCGGATGAACTGCCACCAGATGAAGAAGGCCGTCGAGAGGACGAAGAGCACGATCGAGACCCAGGCGTTGATCCGCAGCCCGAGGAAGTGATGAGAGGGGTCGACCCGCAAGAGCTCCTCGAAGAACCGCCCGAAGCAGTAGTACGAGACGTACAGCGCGAACAGCGCCGGCGGCCGGATTCGGAACCGCCAGCCGATGAAGAGCAGCAGACCCACCCCGATCGAGTCGTAGATGAACTCGTAGAGGAAGGTCGGGTGGAAGGTCGTGTTGCCGAGGTACTGCGGGACCCGGTGCTCGAAATCGATCTTCAGGCCCCACGGCAGGCTGGTCGGCTTGCCGTAGAGCTCCTGGTTGAAGTAATTGCCCCAGCGGCCGATCCCCTGCGCAAGCAGCAGCCCCGGCGCGACTGCATCCATGAACAGGTAGACGCTCGCTCCCGCTCGATGAACGATCCAGGCGCCGACCACGCAACCGAGGAAGATCCCGCCCCAGACGCCGAGACCGCCCTGCCAGACCGCGAACGCGCCCCACCAGTGGTTGGGCACTTCGTTCCAGCTGGTGATGTCGTGGTAGGCGCGCGCGCCGACGATTCCCGCTGCGACGCCCCAGACCGCAACCCGCAGCACCAGATCCGGATCGCCGCCAAGCCGCTTCCAGCGCACCCAGGTCAGCCAGATGCACGCGACGATCGCGAGCAGCAGCATCAGGCCGTACAGGTGAATCGGCCGACCCAAGATGTGGAAGACGCCGCTGTGCGGCGAGGGGATCGAGGCGAGCAGGAAGTTCACCGGCGCGTCATTCTGCCGGTCGGGCCGAAAGCCTGCTTGGAGGCCCGCCTAGATCAGAATCTCGACGGCCACCGGAACCGGGCAGCCTTGCGAGATCAGATCGATCGCGAGATGCAGGTCGACGTCGTGCCGTTCCGCCAGCCTGGCCGCCTCGCGGACCGGGTAGCCGGCGCGCTCGAGCTCTTCCGCGCGCCACTGCTCGATCCGGTCGAGCTCGTTGTCCAGAGCTAGCTTTGTTTCCGCCGCAGTCATACTGAAAGATTCGGTCGTCGGCGGCTTTCGGTTGTCCCCTTTCCGGGGGGTTCCGGCCAGACCGAAGTTCAGTTGGTTAGGCTCCGTCCCGTGCAGGCACGAGTGGCACGCTACGAGGTGTCGCCGGAACGGTGCGACGAGGCAGTCGAGGCCTTTCTGGGCGCCGCCAAGGACATCACCGGGATGGACGGCTTCGGGAGTGGTTACCTCCTCGTCAACTCCGAGACCGGAGAGACGATGACGGTCGTGTTCTGGGACAGCCAGGCTGCTGCGGAAGCGAGCGCGACCCACGCGGCAACCGCGCGCCGGCGCGCAGTCAGCGCCGTCGACGGCGAGGTGGCATCGGTGCAGACCTTCGACGTCATCCGCGAGTTCGGCAACTCCTAGCTCCAGCGCAGAGACTTCCGCCTCCACCTGACGTTGTTCTCCTCGCCGCTGACGGGCGCGCTCGTCGGAGTCGCAGCCCACGTAGGCGTGCCCGCGGCCGCCGCCGTCGTGGATCGCATCCGGCCACTCAGCCGCAACCGGGATCGCGGCTGCAGAACTCGAGGTACGTCCTCGAGCCATCTCCAACCCTTGGCCGCGTGAGCTACGAGACCCCGAAGCGACGCGCAGCCGAATCGAACTCGTCGAACTGAACGAGCTTGCAGCCTTCGTCGGTCCACGCGTCGTGCCCAGCGGGAACCATGAACACGTCGCCCGCCTTGGTGCTGATCTCCGTTCCGTCGTCCATCCGGGCGTGCATCGATCCTTCGATCACGTAGCCGACGTGCGTGTCGCCGCAGCTCTCCGCACCCATCTTCTCCGAGAACCTCCAGCCGGCCGGGTAGTTCGCTCGCTTGACCTTGATGTCGCCCAGGTAGACGACGTCGATCGTGACTCCACCCTTTTCGACCTGCTCGTCGGGCTGGTCGAGTGTCCGGCTCGCGGCATTGCTCATGGTCGCCATTGGTCTCTCCCTTCGGTTTTGCGGTCGCGGCGAGCCTACTCCTCCGGCGCGGCGCCTCCAAGCCATGCCTCTCTGCCAAAACGGCGCGAAACTGGCGCCAATGCGTGCGTCTCTTCTCGCTAGTGTCGGCGGCGGGCCCGACGGAAAAGCCCCCACCCTTTGGGTGGGCGCAAGGGTCACGCGCCCCGCAGCGGCCGCTATGGCGCGATTGCGCCGGGCCGGTCGGCGACGCCGACTTCGTAGACCTCGAGCGCGACGCGCCGTCCCTTCAGCGAGTCCGGATACGTCTGAGGAAACTGCGCCAGAGCCGCCTCCGAGTCCTCGATTGCCTCCTGCGTCTCGAAGAACGTGATCCCGATGCTCTTGCCGGCCTCGCGGTCGACGAGCGCGAGGAAAGCCCTCGATTCCGGCAGCAGCTCCGCGTGTCGTCGCGAACGCTCGTCGAGCCGCCGCACGAGCTCGTCGATCTGCACCGGATCGTGGTCTTCGAAGAAAGCAACGCGTGCGTACATGTCCTCACCTCCGTCTCGGTTGGAACGCCCGACTTCTCGCTCCAAGGGAATGCAACGTCGCGTGCCGAGAGCATCCAGGCGGGACTTGCCGAGCGAAGCGGGCATCGTTGCCCGACGCCTGATCTTCTGGATCGCCGCCATCGCCGATGTTCACGCCCTTGTTCTCCAGCACCACGACCGGCATTTCAAGCAGATCGCGCCCGTCACGGGCCAGCCCACGGCGTGGCTGACCCGCCCCGGCTCCCTCGCCTAGATCGGCGTCCGGACTTGTTCGGTACCAGATCCGGATGCGCGCGGTGCGCGGCCCGCAGACCGACGATCCGACCGAGGGCGTGAACGTGAAACGCGGCCTCCTCGAGATCGGCGGGATGGAGCTGCGGCAGCGCCTCGAACGCCCGAAAGAACTCGCCCGGCATCTTCAGCACCGCCTGCTCAGCGTCGGTCAAGCCAAATTCCGTCACGCTTCCTCCTTGTCTGGTCGCCGCCTCACGCTGGCCAGAGATCGCCCTCGACGAGCTCAACCGAGTTGCCGGCCGGGTCACGGACATAGATCGAGCGACCGCCGTTTAGCCACGGCTTCTCCAGCTCGATCTCGACGCCCCGCTCCCGCAGCGTCTCCGTCCAGGCATCCAGCGTCCCGTCCTCGACGCTGAACGCGACATGACCGGCTCCAGTCGCACCGTGCGACGGAGCCGGACGCCCGGGCAACGACGATCGCGACGGATCGAAGATCAAGAGCACGCCACCATCGTCGAGCCGAAACGCCACGGCCAACTCGTCGGGCCCGTCGACCAGCCGCAGCTCGAGCACCGTCGCGTAGAAAGCGGCCGCGGCCCGAACGTCAGCAGCGTAGAGGACGGTCTCGTAGACGCCCGTAATGGCCACGCTCGGATTCAACCACCCGCCGCGGCCCCGAACCGGCTGGCTACGCTCACCGCGTGCCGCGGCTCGTCGGCATCAACCACGTCGCGCTCGAGGTCGAGAGCGTCGACGACGCGCTGGAGTTCTACGGCCGGATCTTCGACCTCGAGCTGCGCGGCCGCTCGCCGCGCATGGCGTTCATCGACATCGGCGACCAGTTCATCGCGCTCTCAGAAGGAACGACACAGCCGCCGGACCGATCGCGACACTTCGGCCTCGTCGTCGACGACAAGGAGGCAACCCGTCGGGCGCTCGAAGCCGCCGGCGTCGAGCTCCAGCCGGGCCGCGGCCTCGACTTCCGCGATCCCTGGGGCAACCACATCCAGGTCGTCGACTACCGCGAGATCCAGTTCACGAAGGCGCCGGAGATTCTGCGCGGCATGGGCCTCGACGGCCTGGGCAAGTCGGAGCAAGCCCTCGCCGAGCTCCGCGAGAAGGGACTGGCCTGAGATGTACGTGACGCTCCAGCGACTCGAGGGCTCACCCCGAACAGGCTGGACCTCGAGCGTTTCCTGAGCGGGTTCCTGCCTCGCCTCGAGCAAGAGCCCGGAGTGAGGGAGATCCCTCACTGACCGAGAGCGGCCTACTCTTCGCCGCTCCTTCGCCGCTCCCGTTCCGCCCACCAGAGCTCGAAGCGGCCTCTCGGCGAGTCGAAGTAGGCGCCGACCTCGCCCTCGACGCCTGCCACATCCTCACGGAGCTGGAACATCTGGTAGTCGATGAGGCGTGCGCGGTCGCAGACGTGCTCATCCGTGCTCGCGCGCTCGACGGCAGCGCCGCAGTCCGTGCACGGCATGTATCGCGGTTGGGGAAATTGGATCCCCATGGGGAGAGAGTGCTCGTGGCATCGGACGCAAGCGCCCTCGCCGCATCCCTTCAATGCGAGAGGGCGACCGCAGGGCCGCCCTCTCCAACGCCGAAAAACCCCCTGATCAGGGCGTCTGAGCCGCCGCCGCGGTAGGAACTGCGCCGATCTGTTGAAGCATCCCGAGCGTGTCCCAGTTGCTCCATTCCTCGATGATCTTGCCGTCCTGCAGACGGGTGAAATTCAGCCCCTCCACGACGACCTCCTTGCCCGTGGGCGGGACGCCCATGAGCTCGCCGGTGTGCCGACCGCGGCCTTCCCACCGAGTCGCCACTGTGTCGCCTTCTGCGATCTGATCCGTCACCCTGATGTGCGCGCCCTCGAACGCGTCGCTGTACTGCTTGTAGTTGTCCTTGGCGCCCTGCGGCCCGCGGATGGGCTCCGGAAGAGCCGCGTCGTAGCCGACGTAATCGCTGCTGACCAGTTCGTCGATAACGCCGGGGTCCTTCCAGACGTCTTCCAGCACCCGCCGAACGATCTCTTTGTTGCCAGTCGCCATAGCACCTCCTTCTCGTCGTCCGGACGCGGCGACTCTACGCCCGTCTCCGGGATCGATCAATCCGCGTTCGTGCTCCTAGCGATACTTCCGTGGTCGAAGCGCAACGCAAAGTGCATGCCAGGAGAAGCGGCCGTACCGACGCTAGGCGGCTTCTAGATGACAGCTGCCTCGCCGAGCAAGGCCTTGGCCTCGGCGAAGAAGTCCGGCACCGGCTGGACGCGGTAGTCGTTGCCGAGCTGCAGCGTCTTCGGCCCGGCCGAGGTCTCGAGCGCGACGACGACCGGCGCCTCGCCGGGGTACTCCTTGACGAGCGCGGCAAGCTCGCGGATCAGACCCGCCTTCGCCCGCAGCGCGTCGATCCGGAGCAACACCTCGCGCCGCTCGGGCGTCGCCTCGAAGGACGAGACCTCGATCGCGATCAGCTTCGTCTCCCCCTCCTTGTGATCGATCCGTGCCTTGACGACAAGGATCACGTCCGCAACCAACAGCTCATGCGAGGACGCGTAGACGGAGTTGAAGACGACACACTCGGCCGAGCCGATCACGTCGTCGAGCCGGACGAAGACCATCGGCTCGCCTTTCTTCGTCGTCACCTGCTTGACCGCCGAGACGATCCCGCCGACCGTGACGACCTCGCCGTCACGCCGGCGCTCGAGCTCCGCCAAAGAAGCATCGGTTTTCCGCCGGAGTTGGTCGCGCACCGCGTTCAGCGGATGCTCGGACACGTACAGGCCCAAGGTCTCCTTCTCCAGCCGCAAGAGCTCGTTCTTCTCGAACTCGTGCGCCGGGATCTCCGGATGATGCTTGGGCGCGGTCTCGACCTCGTCGCCCAGATCGAAGATCGACCCCTGGCCCGCGATCTTGTCCGCCTGCGAGCGCCCGCCCCACGACAACGCTTGCTCCAGGCACTCGAGCATCCCTCGCCGCGTCGCACCGGTCGAGTCGAGCGCCCCGCACTTGATCAAGGACTCCAGTGCCCGCTTGTTTGCGCACTGCGGATCGACCCGCTCGGTGAAGTCCCAGAGCGTCTCGAACGGTCCTCCCTCCTCGCGCGCCGCGATGATCGCCCGCGCGGCCGGATCGCCGACGTTCTTCACCGCGTTCAGCCCGAACCGAATCTTCCCCTCCACGACCGCGAAATCGTGCGCCGACGAGTTCACGTCCGGCGGCAGGACCTCGATCCCCATCTCCGC
Organism: Actinomycetota bacterium; assembly: GCA_005883955.1. Lineage (GTDB taxonomy): Bacteria > Actinomycetota > Thermoleophilia > Gaiellales > Gaiellaceae > 13-2-20CM-68-14. Next base: position 8,304 of record VAXH01000018.1, read on the forward strand.
GCACGCCGCCACGTAGAACGGCACCCGGTCCTTCGTGTTCATGACCGAGGAGATCAGCGCCGCCATGTACTCGCGCGGGTGGTTGGCGCGCAACCACGCGGTCCGGTAGGCGATCAGCGCGTAGCAGGCCGCGTGCGACTTGTTGAACGAGTAGTCCTGCGAGGACTCCATGTCCTTCCAAAGCTGGTTCGCGACAGCGGGCGTCGTGCCCGTCTGCGCGCAGCCCTCGAGGAACTTCTCCTTGAGGGACGCCATCAGCTCGTGGATCTTCTTTCCGATCGCCTTCCGGAGATCGTCCGCCTCGGCCGGCGTGAAGCCGGCGATCTGCTTTGCGATCTCTAAGTAGCTCTCCTGGTAGATACAAATCCCGTAGCTCGGGCCGGTGATCGGCTCCAGCCGCGGATCGATGTAAGTCACCGGCTCCTGCCCATTCCTGCGGCGTGCGTACGCGGGGATGTACGCCATCGGCCCCGGCCGATACAACGCGACCAGCGCGATCAGGTGCTCGAATTCCGTCGGCTTCACCTGGCGCAAGGCCTCGCGCATCCCAGACGACTCGAACTGGAAGACGCCCGCTGCATCGCCGCGCGCCAGCATCTTGTACGTCTTGGCGTCGTCCATCGGAATCTTGGCGATGTCCAGCCCGTTCCCGATCAGCTCGACCGCCTTGTCGATAACGTCGAGGTTGCGCAGGCCGAGGAAGTCCATCTTCAAAAGGCCCAGCGCCTCGACGTCCCACATGCCGAACTGGGTCACGACCTCCTGGTCAGGCCCCTTCTGCTGCAGCGGCACGACGTCGGTCAGCGGCCGGTCGGAGATGACGACGCCTGCGGCATGGATCGAGTCCTGCCGCACCAAACCCTCGAGCGGCTTCGCCAGATCGACGATCTCCTTCACCAGAGGATCGGCGTCGTAGGCCTGCTTCAGCTCGGCGCCGGGCTTGAGGCAGTCGTCTAGATAGACCTTCGGGCCCTCGGGGATCAGCTTCGCGACCTTGTCCACGGTCCCGTAGGGGATCTCCAGCACTCGCCCGGCGTCGCGAACCGCGGCCCGCGCCATCATCGTGCCGAAGGTGATGATCTGCGCGACGCGGTCGCGGCCGTACTTCTCGGCCACGTAGTTGATCACGCGGTCCCGGCCGGCAACGGCGAAGTCGATGTCCATGTCCGGCATTGACTTGCGGCCCGGGTTGAGGAAACGCTCGAAGAGCAAGTCGTAGCGGATCGGATCGACGTCCGTGATTTCGAGGCAGTAGGCGGCAAGCGAGCCGGCCGCCGAGCCGCGCCCCGGCCCGACCGAGATCCCGTTGCGCTTCGCAAACGCGATGAAGTCCCAGACGATCAGGAAGTAGTCGGCGAAGCCCATCTCCTTGATCGTCTTCAGCTCGAAGCGCAGCCGCTCGGTCAGTTCCGATGTCACCGATTCGTAGCGCTTCTCCAGACCGCGCTCGCAGAGCTCGACCAGGTAGTCGAAGGCCTCGCGCCCGTCCGGCAGCGGGAACTTCGGCAGCAGGATCTCGCCGAGCGCGAGCTCGACCTTGCACCGCTCGGCGATCTCGAGCGTGCGCGCGACCGCCTCTGGATAGTCAGCGAAGTCGGCCCCCATCTCGGCCGGCGTCTTGAAGTAGAACTGATCGGTGTCGAACTTCCAGTGGTCGGGGTTCTTCAGCGAGTCGCCCGACTGGATGCAGAGAAGCGCCTCGTGCGCGCGCGCGTCTTCATGCATGAGGTAGTGGACGTCGCCGGTTGCGACGAGCGGCAGCTTCGCGGTCGCCGCCAACTCGGCCAGCATCGGGTTGATCCGCTGTTGGATGTCGAGCCCCGCGTTTTGAATCTCGACGTAGGTCGAGTCGCGCCCGAAGATCTGCGCGAGCCGGTCGAGGTCGGCCGCGGCGTCGTTCGGCCGGTTCTCCTCCATCGCCTTGGCGACGCGCCCCGAGAGGCAGCCCGAGAGCGCGACCAGCCCGTCCGAGTGCCGCTCGAGCAGCTCCCAGTCGACGCGAGGCTTGTAGTAGTAGCCCTCCAGGTAGCCGGCCGAGGAGAGCTTGATCAGGTTCGAGTAGCCGGTGTTCGACTCGGCGAGCAGCGTCAAGTGCGCATAGCCCTTTTGCTGGGCTTTTCTGTCGTCAGCGACGTAGACCTCGCACCCGATGACCGGCTTGACCCCTTGCTTCGTCGCCCCCCGGTAGAGCTCAACCGCGCCGGCGAGCGAGCCGTGGTCGGTGAGCGAGACCGCCGGCATCTCGAGCTCCGCCGCCCGCTTCGCGAGCCCCGGAATCCGGCAGGCCCCGTCGAGGATCGAGTACTCGGAATGGACGTGGAGGTGGACGAAGGGCGCCTCAGGCACGGCGCTCAACGATAGCGCCGGGTCAGGACCGCAACCTTTCGCGCAAGGCGTCGACCGTCACGAGCTCGACGCCGTCCGAGCCCAGCGCCTCCAGGATCGCCGGCAATGCCTCCGCAGTCGCGGTCGGCCAGGCATGCAGGAGCACGATCGTGTCTTCGTGCCGGCGCCGAATACCCTCCAGCACGAGGCGCTCGACGTCGGCCGCCCCGTGCGTCTCGCTCCAGTCCTCGGGATCGACGTCCCAGCCGACATGGCGGTAGCCGAGCTCGGCGAGCGCGACCAGCACGCGCTCGTCCTCCATCCCGGCGCCGAACGGGCAGCGGAACCACGGCTTCGGATCGACCCCGGTGGTCTCGCGGATCGTCTCCTCCGCCTTCAAGACGTCGCCTCGCAGCGCCTCGTCGGTGAGTCCGTCCATCGGCGCGTGGAAGTTCGAGTGGTTGCCGATTAGGTGGCCGGCCGCAGCGATCCGCCGCGCCTGCTCGGGGTTCGCGCGCACCCAGCGGCCCTGGAGGAAGAACGTCGCGCGCACGTCGGCGGCCGCGAGCGCCGCGAGCAGCCGGTCCTCCACCCCGGCCTCGGTCGGCCGCCCCGGAAACTCCGTGTCGAAGGTCAGGGCAATCCGCACTACTGAGCCAAAGTCACCTTCGTCAGCCCGGCGGGCCGGTCGGCGTCGAGCCCCTTCGCCCGCGCGAGCGCGGCGGCGAAGAGCTGGCCGGGCACGACGGAGAGCAGCGGCGACAGCACCGGCAGCGGCGCCTCAGGTACGGGCAGGCGGAACTCGGCTCCGGCGACCTCGTCCGCGGCGGAGCCCGACGCGACGAGCGTCGCCCCGGCCTTCCTCGCCAGCTCGGCCGCCGCGACGAGCGCCGGCAGGCATTCGTCGCGCGACGCGATCGTCCAGATCGGGAACATCGTGTCCACTGCCGCGATCGGCCCGTGCGACAGGTCGGTCGAGGTGACCGACTCGGCCGCGATCCGGCAGGTCTCCGTCAGCTTGAGCGCGATCTCACGCGCCGTGCCGAGCTCGATCCCGCGCCCGACGACATACATGCGCCCGACGAACGCGAACGTGGTCGCCAAAGGCGCGACCGCCGCCTCGAGCCCCGGCAGCGCCGCGCGCATCCGCTCGGCGACCTCGTGCATCGCGGCCGCGACCTCGCCGCCGCGACCGGCCGCGCAGCCCGCAAGCAGCGCCAAGGAAGCGAACGTGTTCAGCAACGTCTTCGACGCGGCGACGGCACGCTCCTCGCCGGCGTGGAGGGGCAGCGTCAGCTCGGCGGCGCGCGCGAGCTCCGAACCCGCATCGTTCGTCACCGCGATCGTGAACGCCCCGCGCTGCCGCGCCCGCTCGACGTAGGACACGACGTCGGGCGTCCGGCCCGACTGGGAGACCCCGACGACGACGGAGCTCGTGAAGTCGACGTCGGCGCGGTAGTAGACGCTGAGCGAGATCGAGTCCCGGAGCGCCGTCCACCCAGGCAGCAGCCCAAAGGCGTAGACCCCGTAGGACGCGGCCGCATCAGACGAGCCGTGGCCGACCAGCCGCAGAACCGACGGCGCCCGGTCCGCGCACGCCCGCCCGGCCGCCTCGAACTCGTCCAGGTGTCCGAGCAGCGCCTCCAGCGCGGCCGGCTGCTCGTGGATCTCGGCGAGGAAGCGCCGCTCGGGCGTGTTCACGCCGGATCCGGCTCGGCCACGTGGCAGGCGGCCCGCCGCCCCGGCCCGATCGGGCGCAGCTCCGGAGTCACCGTGTCACATATCGCGATCCGGAACGGACACCGGTTCCTGAACCGGCAGCCCTCGCTCGGGTT
>VAXH01000043.1 GCA_005883955.1 Actinomycetota bacterium
TTGTTGTTTACGACCAGCGCGGCTTCGGCGCCGGTCAGGCGGCGCAGGATCGGCGCGACATGGTCTTGACGCGAGCCACGGCCGCCCTCACGGAGGTCGTACTCGAGATTCGAATAGCCGCTCGCGACTGCATTCGCGCGCTCCAGTGCTTCCCGCGCAAGCGGCGCGCGGCCGAGATTCGTGTGGACGATCACGCCGGTGGCGTTGATCGCCCGTCGCAGGCGCGCCCCGCGTGCTGCGCCAAGCTCGGACTCGACTCGCTCGACGAGGTCGCCTGGGTCGGCGCCTGCCCGCATCTCTTCACGCGCACGCGCGAGCGCCGATCGCGCCGCCGAGACGAGCAGGGGCCGCGGCGCAGCGCCCGCCAACCGCTCGTCTCCCGCGAGCTCGTCCACCGACGGCAGGTCGCGCAATTCCACGAGCGAAGTGTAGAGCGGTGAATTCGCCGACTAAACTCGCCGCCGGAGCTCTCGAGACGATGCCGAATTCCGTCCTCCAGCCGGTGCAGCGCCGGCGCCGTTCGAGATCGAAGCGCCCGCTGCTGCTGATCACCATCGCGCTGCTCGCGGCGGCAGGCGCCTTCGCGGCCACGCAGCACTGGGCCTTCGCCCACGGAAAGCCTCATCGCAGCGGCCGGTCTGTGACTCTCACCCCGAGACCCGTTTCGGCGAGATCGCTCGAGCGGCTGCGCGCCGCCGCCTCCGAGCAGCAGGTCGCCGCACGGGCGCCCTTCGCTCCAGGCACGCGTCTGCTCCTGCCCGCCAAGCCCAGGCTGGAGCACGCCGGACTGCCGATCACCGCGCCGGCGGCCATCCTCGTCGACGCAAACACGCGCGCAGTCCTCTGGGCGAGGCGGCCGCACCAGCGCCGGGCGATCGCCTCGACGACGAAGATCATGACCGCCGTACTGGCGCTGGAGCACCTGCCGCTGACCAAGGTGGTCCGCGTCAACCCGCTCGTCACCCGAGTGGCGCTGAATCGCGAGGGTCTGCGTGCCCACGAACACGTTGCCGTCTGGAAGTTGATGGACGGCCTGCTGCTCTTCTCGGGTAACGACGATGCGCTCCAACTCGCGATCACGACCTCGGGCAGCAGAGGCGCGTTCCTGCACTTGATGAACGAGAAGGCGGCGGAGCTCGGCCTCCGCGACACTCACTACACGACTCCCAGCGGCGTCGTCGACCGCGGCAACTACTCGACCGCGTACGACCTCGCGGCGCTAGCGCGTTACGCAATGGCAATCCCGCGCTTCCGGGGATTCGCGCGCACTCACATCGCCCACGTCAGATGGGCCAAGCCGACCTACGCCAAGACGTACGTGAACAAGAACCTTCTGCTCGGCACCTATCGCGGCGCCGACGGTGTCAAGACCGGCTGGACGACAATCGCCGGCCATTGCCTCGTCGCATCGGCGCGGCGCGGGGGAAAGAGGCTGATCGCGGTCGTCCTGCACTCTCCGGATCCCTACGGCGACGCGCGAAGGCTGCTTAACTTCGGCTTCGCGAACTCGTAGGGGTCTTGTCGTGACGATTATGAAGCTCTACCGCCGTGTGCTCCTGCCGGTGCTCGGGCTCGCCGTCCTGGTGTTGCCGGCGCCGAGCCCTGCCGCACCCGGCGTCGGCCGTGTCGACATCACGCCGAACCGCGTTGCGGCCGGGAGCGCGAATACGTTCAAGCTCACTTTCACCGCGGACACGGGGCCGCTGCAGGGCCAGACGCTGATCGACATCCCGCGCGGCTGGTCGCTGCCGCAGGCGGCCCGACTCGGAGCGACCGGCTACGTCGCACTCGCTCGCGACACGTGCTCGAGTGCGACCAAGCTCCTGCGCGTGAGCGGCTACCGGTTGACGATCGCGACCGACTGCAAGCGGGGCCAGCGCTTCGAGGTCACCTACGGGCCGGCGGTCGCAGCGGCGCTCCAGGCGGACGGCTACGTCTTTCTGACGCAGACGAAGCCGAGCGCCGGGCTCACGAAGACGAAGCTCGTCAGGGTGAAGAAAGTCGTCAGGGGCAAGACCGGCAAGCGGGTGACAAAGACGATCGTCAAGCGTGTCACGTACGTCATCAAGTCGACCCTCCGCCCGCTGGCCCCGAAGAAGCAGCCGGTGGTGGTCGTCACCGGCGGACCGGTCGACCATCTGTTGCTGAACGCGCCGACGATCGCTACGGCCGGGACGCCGTTCAGCATCACCGTCCGAGCAGAAGACGTCTATGGCAATACGGCGTCCGGCTACACCGGCACGGTTGGCTTCTCGAGCAGCGACCCGAATGCTTTCCTGCCGACGCCCTACCAGTTCACGGCAAACGACCTCGGGGCAAAAACGCTGAGCGGGCTGATCCTTCGCGCGCCGGGGACGCAGACGATCACGGTCACCGACAACACCGGCCGCGTCGACGTCAGCAACCCGATCACCGTCTACTCGTTCTAACTACTGGGCGTCGGCCTTTTGCGGCGCGGCGGGCGTGCGAGGAGAGCGGCGGGCGTAGGCGTCCACGACCTGCGCGACGGCCTCCTCGGGAGAGTCGGTGACGTGGAGCAACTCGATGTCCTCGGGTGAGATCAGCCCTTCCGGGAGCGTTCGCTCGCGCAGCCAGTCCAGCATCCCCTGCCAGTAGTCGCTGCCGAAGAGCACCACTGGAAAATGGAGCACCTTGCCCGTCTGGATGAGAGTCAGCGACTCGAACAGCTCGTCGAGCGTCCCGAAGCCGCCCGGAAAGATCACGAATCCCTCGGCCGCTTTCACGAACATCGTCTTCCGCGCGTAGAAGTGGTGGAAGGTCAGCTCGATGTCGAGATAGGGATTCTCGTGCTGCTCGTGCGGGAGCTCGATGTTGAAGCCGACGGAGAGGCCGCCGCCTTCCCTCGCGCCGCGGTTCGCCGCCTCCATTACGCCGGGCCCGCCGCCCGTGACGACCGCAAAGCCGGCCTCGGCGAAGCGCTGCCCGACCTCGCGTGCCTCTTCGTAGGCCGGATGCCCTTCGCGCACGCGCGCGGAACCGAAGAGGGAAACTGCGGGACGGTCGATCCGGTCGACCGCCTCGAACCCCTGCAGGAACTCGTCGCCGATCCTCGCTGCGTGCGCGAAGAGGTCGTCGCCGCCGCGGCGTTCGAGGAGCTTTCGGTCTTCCACTAATAGAAGTTGTGCGGGACGTGCGTGGCGTGCATCCCGAGCACGAGCAGCGCGGCCAGGCCGAAGTACGAGACTCCGGCGGTCAGCCGCTGCCAGGGAAGAACCGAGTAGTACCCGCCCGACATTGCGAAACGGCGGGTCTTCCAACGCTGCCACAGCTCCATCGCCGCGAAGACGAGGATCAGGACCAGAATCCCGTTGGGCCGGTAGATCACGAGGGCCAGCAGTGCGACAAGCCCGAACACCCACAGGGCAGGATGGATCGCGGTGACGATCCGCCCGCCGTCGAGGGGCACGACGGGCAGCAGGTTGAAGAGGTTGATGAAGAAGCCGAGGAATGCGATCGCGCGGAGGCGGTTGGAATCCTCGGCCACCGCGACTGCGTAAACGCCGAGGGCGCCGAGGGAGCCGAGCAACGGCCCTGCGATCGCGAGCTGGAATTCCCGCCAGGCGCTCTCGGGGTGCTCCTTCAGGAAGATGCTCGCGCCGAGGAATGGAATGAACAGCGGCGCGCTGACCGGCAGGCCCTGCCGCTTCGCCTCGAGCCAGTGACCCATCTCGTGCACGAAGATCAGCCCGACGAGTCCGATCGCGAACGCGACGCCCCCGTACCAGAGGTAGGCACCGAACGAGATGAAGAGGCCGAACAGGAACTTGAACTTGAGGATCCCGACGCCGAACTTGGCGAGGAAAGCGCCGATCGCGGCGAACGGTGCCCAGATCTTGCGGCCGATTTCCCGCCAGTCCGTGCCGCGCGGTTGGATCGGCTCGTACTCGCGAAAGTCGCGCGGCAGCTCGGGCGGCTCGTTCGGGTCGACTTCGGGTGTGATTTGGCTCACGAGTTCATGGTAGCCGCGGCCGGTCCCGCGAGATCTTCGGCGGTCGCGGCCCTACCCCTACCGTCCGATCACCCAGATAGAACGACGCATTACCCCGCACGCTAGGCGGGATCGCCTTGAACCGGACCCCACAGGAGGGCAAATGAAGCTCGTCAAGCACATGCGCAACCATTTCGTTGCGTATCTCGCCTTGTTCTTCGCGCTCGGCGGCACATCAGTCGCCGCGTCGACCGCTCTCGGACCGAACACTGTCGGAACGAAGCAACTCAAGAAGAATGCGGTCATCGGCTCGAAGGGCAAGAACAACTCGTTGACGGGGGCGGAACCAACGAGACGAACGCGACGAACGCGACCAACGCGACCAACGCGACCAACCTTGCTGGTCATGCCGCCTCGTTCTACTCGCCTGCGGTCCTTCAATCCGGGACGAGTGAATCGGGGACGTACATGATCGGAGGCACAAACACTGGCGGTGCGCTACTTATGGGACAGGGTTTCGCGTTTCCAATACCGCTGGCCGCCGCGCTGGACTCTTCGCATGTGGCATGGCTGAACGGGACGACGACAACGAACTGTCCCGGTGCCGGTCAGGCTGCCGCGGGCTTCTTGTGCGTCTACGCGACGTCAGCCGTTAGCGTCAGTCCAGACAACGCTCACGCGGTGAACACCCACGCGGGGCAGGGTGGGGCAGATCCATACGGCTTCATGCTGGCCTTCGATGCGACCGGAGCGGACGCCTTCTCATACGGCTCCTGGACCGTTACGGCACCCTAGAAGAGAGAGAGGAACCCTGGGGTCAGGCCATGCCTTGGGAGTACTGCGCCCCGACTTGGGCCAGCATCATGCAAGGCCTGACCCGAATCACCCTGACGATCGAACGATCGGTCGCTGTGCCGGCGGCGAAGCTCCGTCGGGTGCGTCGGCTACGAACTCGCGACGATGAACTCTGCGGACCCGAGCAGCTTGTAGCGCGCTGCCGAGCGGCGTCCGAACCCTGCCCAGGCGAACCAGCGGTAGCGGCCGCGCGTCAGGTGGTAGCTGTGGTCGGCCCATCGCCAACTCGCCCGGAGGGCAAGCTCCGGACGTAGCGGCCACGCGGCGAGGATGCGTGTGCCTCGCCTGAACAGCTGCACGTGGTAGTAGCTCGCGCCGGCGACCGTGGGCAGGCGAAGGACTGGGACACCGGCTGTCCGCGGCACGTAGCCGCGGGTCGTCAGGCTCACGACCTTCGGTAGGGCGCGCCGCGACAGCCGCCGCGAATCGTTGCCGGCCTGGTCCTCGGTCTGTACCGAGTAGCGATATTCGAGCCCCGGCTGGATCCTCTTGTCGGCGAACGTGGCCCCGCTTCCGCGGAAGACCGTCGCCGAACCGCCTCCGCGGGCAGCGCGGCGCACGGTCGCGACATCGTCAAGGCTCGACGACTTCCAGCGAAGAATGTCGGCACCTGTCGTGCTCTCGACCGTGAGGCCGGAGAGCTTCGGAGCCTCGGCGTCGTAGTTGATCGGATAGGAGACAGAGGCGTTGTTGCCGGCGCGGTCGCGGCAACTGCCGACGGGTTCGATGCTCTTGATGAAGGGCCCGCTGTATGTCGTCGACGTGCACGCGTCGACCCCGGACAGAGCGTCGGTTCCGGCGAAGTCGATCTTGACCGGACGGTTGTACCAGCCGTCGTGATCGGGGCCACGCTCGGGGTGCGCAGAAACAGCGGGAGGGGTCGCGTCGTAGCGCAGCTGGAATGAGCTCGAGCCGGAGTTCCCCGCCTTGTCGGTGCAAGTGCCTGCGAGGGTGACGGTGGCGCTGTCGGGACCGCCGTAGGCGGACGCATCTGTGCAGCTCTCGACCCCGGAGGCCGGATCGCTGCCGACCCAGCCCACCGCGAGCGGATGGTCGTACCAGCCATTGGAGTCCGGGGAGCGAGTCGGGCTGGCGACGACCGCTGGGCCGGTCGCGTCGAACTGGAGCGGGAACGCCGCCGCCGCCGTGTTCCCCGCCTGGTCGGTACAGCTCCCGCTCGGCGCGGCACTGCCGCTGTCGGGGCCGCTGTAGGTCAGCGAGGTGCAGCTTGCGATTCCCGAGGTCGCGTCGCTGCCGCTCCAGCTGATCGCGACCGGTTTGCTGTACCAGCCGTTGTGATCGGGGCCCCGCGCGGGGGCGCCCTGGACCGCAGTCGGCGGGGTCGCATCGAACTGGATCGCGGCCGGGAGGGCGAGCGGTGCAGAAGGATTGCCGGCCTGGTCGGTACAGGTCCCAGTCGGGGCGATGTTGCCGCCGTCGGGACCGTCGTAGGCCAGCGAGGTGCAGGTCACCGGTCCTGAAGTGGCATCGCTGCCAGTCCAGTTGATTGCGACCTGGTGGTTGTACCACCCGTTCACGTCGGGTGGCCGGGCGGGTGCCGCCGAGCCGGCGACCGGCGCGGTCGAGTCGTACTTGAGCGGGAAGGATGCGGATGCCGAATTTCCGGCCTGATCGGTGCAGGTCGCGCTCGGGGCGGCGCTGGCGCTGTCGGGACCGCCGTAGGTGGCCGAGCTCGGGCAGCTGGCGATCCCTGAAGTCGTGTCGCTGCCGTTCCAAGTGACGGTGACCGGGCTCCGGTACCAGCCGTTTGCGTTCGGCGCCCGGTCGGGGCTGGGGGCGAGCACCGGCGGCGTCGAGTCGTACTTGAGCGCAAACGAGGCCGAGGCCGAGTTGCCGGCCTGGTCAGTACAAGTCGCGCTCAGCGCGGCGTTGGCGCTGTCCCCGCTGCTGTAGGTCGCCGAGTCCGGGCAGCTGGCGATCCCCGAGGTCTTGTCGCTGCCGT
>VAXH01000059.1 GCA_005883955.1 Actinomycetota bacterium
CAACCACATGATCCAGGCGCTGAAGGCGCAGTCTCTGTACCACCGCGACGACGACTACGTGATCCAGGACGGCGAAGTCAAGATCGTCGACGAGTTCACTGGCCGGATCATGGAAGGCCGGCGGTGGAGCGAAGGCCTCCACCAGGCCGTCGAGGCGAAGGAGGGTGTCGCGATCCAGGAAGAGCACGTGACGCTGGCGACGATCACGCTCCAGAACTACTTCCGCCTCTACGAGAAGCTCGGCGGCATGACCGGTACGGCCAAGACCGAGGAGAAGGAGTTCGTCGAGATCTACGGCCTTCACGTCGTCGAGATCCCGACCAACGTTGCAGTCGCGCGCGACGACCATAACGACTTCATCTTCAAGACGGAGGAGGCGAAGTTCAACGCGGTCATCGACGACATCGTCGAGCGCCACGAGAAGGGCCAGCCCGTCCTCGTCGGCACGATTGCGGTCGAGAAGTCGGAGTACCTCTCGCAGCTGCTCCAGCGGCGCGGCGTCCCGCACAACGTGCTGAATGCGAAGGAGCACGAGCGTGAGAGCGAGATCATCAAGGACGCCGGCCAGCCGCACGCGGTCACGATTGCGACGAACATGGCCGGCCGCGGCGTCGACATCAAGCTCGGCGAAGGGATCACTGAGCTCGGCGGTCTCTACGTGCTCGGCACCGAGCGCCACGAGGCGCGCCGGATCGACAACCAGCTGCGCGGGCGCTCAGGCCGCCAGGGCGACCCCGGCGAGACCCGCTTCTACCTCTCGGGTCAGGACGAGCTCGTCCGCCTCTTCGCCGGCGACCGGATCCACAACATCATGGAGCGCTTCAAGGTGCCCGACGACCAGCCGATGGAGGCGGGCATCCTCTCGCGCCAGATCGAGAACGCGCAGAAGAAGGTCGAGGAGCAGAACTTCGTCGCGCGGAAGAACGTGCTCAAGTACGACGACGTCCTCAACAAGCAGCGCACCGTCATCTACGAGCAGCGCCGGCGCGTCCTCGAGGGCCAGGACCTGTCGGAGGAGGTGCGCGCCTGGGTCGACGAGGTGATCGCGCGCATGGTCGCCCACTTCACCGAGAACGATTACGCCGAGGAATGGGATCTCGAAGGCCTGGTCAAGGCGATGGACGCGACCTACGTGCAGCCGCCCGAGGAGCTGATCACTGTCGATGAGCTCCGCGAGGACCTCGGCTCGCTGACTCGTGAGACGCTGATCGAGGACTTCACCGAGGAGGCGCAGGAGCGTTACGCGGCCAAGGAGCAGGAGCTCGGCCCGGAGCTTATGCGCGAGCTCGAGCGCTTCATCATCCTCCAGGTCGTCGACACGCGCTGGCGCGAGCACCTCGAGAACATGGACTACCTGCGCGAGGGCGTGCACCTCCGCGCGATGGCCCAGAAGGACCCGCTCGTCGAGTACACGTCCGAGGGCCACCTGATGTTCGAGGAGCTGAACGCTGCGATCCGCGAGGAGGTCGTCGGCCATCTCTTCCACGCGCAGCTCGAGCCGCAGGACGCCGACGAGCTGCAGCGCCTGCAGGAGGCGCAAGCCGCCGAGGCCGCGGGGCTCGCGTACGAGCACAACCAGGTCGCCGGCTCGCAGGCGATCGGCGCAGCCGCTCTGGCCGACGGGGGCAGTGGGAACGGCGCCTCGGTCACGGCGGGCGGCCTCTTCGCCGGCGGCGGCTCGGTGGCGACCGCGACGCGGACGGTCGCCCCCCGCGAGAAAACGGGCCGCAACGACCCGTGCTGGTGCGGCTCGGGCAAGAAGTTCAAGAAATGTCACGGGGCTTAGCTTGAAAGTCCGCCAGCGGCTGTCGCCGCTGCCATGACGACTTTCAAGCTTTCGGCGTTCCGATCAGCGCTTGTGAGCCGTCCCGGGCGAAGCTCGGAACGGCTGCCGGGCGGATTCACTAACGCCTGTTGACGTGACCCGAAAAGCCAGGTGTCCGACACCTGATTTTGTCAAGGCGTCCTTCGTGCCAAAACTGGGGCATTTTCGCCTCTCGCTACCATCGACCCGATGACCGAGCCGACACAGCAGCCGTTGGAGCACCAGCTCGAGGAGATCGGGACCCAGCTCGCCTGGGTCCGTGATTACCTTTGACCCGGAACGGTTGAGGCGTCGCATCGCCGAACTCGAGCAGGAGCTCGGCGCACCGGGATTCTGGGACGACCAGCAACGCGCGGCGCGCGCTTCGGCCGAGCACGCGCGGCTCACGAGACGGCTCGAGCGCTACGAGCGGCTCTCTCGCGACTACGAGGACGCGCGCGAGCTCTTCGCCATGGACGGCGAGATGGCCGACGAGATCGCCGCCTCGATCGCGCCGCTTCGGCGCGAGCTCGACCGCCTTCAGGAGGACGCCTTGTTCACCGGCGAGTACGACGGCGGCGATGCGGTCGTCACGATCCACGCCGGTACCGGAGGCACGGATGCCCAGGACTGGGCCGAGATCCTCCTCCGCATGTACCTGCGCTGGGCTTCCGACCGCGGCTTTCACGCCGAGCTCGTCGAGGCGAGCCCGGGGGAGGAGGCGGGTCTGAAGTCCGCGACCTTCACGGTCAAGGGCGAGAACGCCTACGGAATCCTCAAGGCCGAGCGCGGCGTGCACCGGCTCGTCCGCCTGTCGCCCTTCGACCAGGCACACCGCCGGCACACGTCCTTCGCGCAGGTGATCGTCAGCCCGCTGCTGCCCGAAGACGAGAGCGTCGACCTCGACGAGAGCGAGCTGCGAATCGATACCTACCGGGCGAGCGGCGCCGGTGGACAGCACGTCAACAAGACGGACTCGGCCGTCCGGATCACCCACCTCCCGACCGGCATCGTCGTCCAGTGCCAAAACGAGCGTTCCCAGGCGGCCAACAAGCAGACCGCCCTGAGGATCCTCAGGTCGCGGCTGGCCGAGCTCGAGCAGGAGAAGCGCGAGCAGGAGCTCGCCCGCGAGCGAGGTGCCGCTCAGCAGGCCGACTTCGGCAGCCAGATCCGCAGCTACGTCCTCCAGCCCTACCAGCTGGTCAAGGATCACCGGACCGGATACGAAAGCGGCAATACGCAGGCAGTTCTCGACGGCGACCTCGACGAGTTCATCCACGAGTACCTGCTCGCCAAGGCAGCAGGCACCGTCATGTAGGTCCGAAGGCTTGGCTAGACTCTTCTGCTCGAAGCCCTACCGGAGCGACCGCTCATGGTCGCTCGCTCGACCCCGGTTATGGACACAGAGCTGAAGACAGACATTCCGATCGACCTTGTCGAACGGGCCGAGGTAGACGGCGACGGCGCCCTGCCGACGCCGACCGCGGGCGCGATGATCGTCTTCGACGCGGTCCGCAAGATCTACGAGCCGAACGTGGCCGCGCTGACCGACGTTTCCTTCGTTATCGAGAAGGGCGACTTCGTCTTCGTCGTCGGCGCCTCAGGCTCGGGCAAGTCGACGGTGATTCGGCTCGTGTTGAAGGAGATCGAGCCGACCTCCGGCAAGATCGTCGTCGGCGGCCGCGACCTGACGCGCCTGAAGCGCTCGAAGGTGCCGTATCTGCGTCGCAACATCGGCTGCGTCTTCCAGGACTTCAAGCTGCTCCCGGACCGCACGGCGGCCGAGAACGTCGCCTACGCGCTGAAGGTGCAGGGCGAGGGCAGCAGCTCGATCCGCCGCAAGGTGCCAGAGGTGCTCAATCTCGTCGGGCTCGCGCACAAGATGAGCTCGCTTCCGGACGAGCTCTCGGGCGGCGAGCAGCAGCGCGTCTCGATCGCGCGCGCCGTCGTCAATCACCCACCGCTTTTGATCTGCGACGAGCCGACCGGGAACCTCGATCCCGACACGTCGGTCGGGATCATGCAGCTGCTCTACCGGATCAACCGCGCCGGTACGACGGTTGTCATGGCGACGCACGACCGCGAAATGGTCGACAAGATGCGCCGCCGCGTGATCGCGCTCGAAGACGGTCGGCTGGCCCGCGACGAGCGGCGTGGGGGATACGCCTCGTAGTGGCTCGCTCCAAGCTCCTGCTGTCAGAGGCCGTGCGCTCGCTGTTCGCGAACGTCTCCACGACCGCCGCGGCGACGATGACTGTCCTGATCGGGATGTTCCTGCTCGGCTTCCTGATCGGGCTCTCAACGTGGGCCTTCTCGCTCAGCAACCACTACAAGCACGAGCTCGTCGTCAAGGTTTACTTCAACCACGGCGTCGCGGACAACGGCAAGGAGGTCACCGACGTTCAGAGCAAGCTCCTTGCCAATCCGCTGGTCAAGTCCGTGACGCCCGTCTCGGCCGAAGAGGGCCTGAAGCAGATGCGGAAGAAGAACCCCGAGCTCTTCAAGGGCTCGACGCTCCCCTACAACCCGCTCGGGCCGGCCCTGACCGTGCAGCCGAAGCGTGGGGAGGACACCGTCAAGATCGCCGACTCGCTGAATCCGGCGCCACCCGGGGTGCACGACGTCAACTACGGCAAGAAGACCGCGCACAAGCTGCTGACGGCGGCCAAGGTGATCGACATCTTCTTCGTCCTTGCCGTGATCGTCCTGCTTGTCTCCTCGACGCTGCTGATCGGGAACACCATTCGGTTAGCGATCTTCTCGCGCCGGCGGGAGATCGAAGTGATGAAGCTTGTCGGTGCGACGAACTGGTTCATCCGCGGCCCGTTCATGCTCGAGGGCCTGATCACGGGCCTGGTCGGCTCGCTGGCCGCGATTCTCCTGCTCGTGCTGGGCAAGGAGATCGCGCTGCCGCGGATCATGCCGCACGTGATCCGGGCCTCAGACATCCACGCCTGGCCGTTCGGGGTGACCGCGCTGATCATCCTCGGCACCGGGCTGCTGCTCGGTGCTGCCGGCTCCGGCCTGACGATCCGCAGATTCCTGCAGGTTTAGCTGAGGCGTCGCTTGCGATGCCGATTGGAGGCCGTGCGGGCTTTGCCCGTGCGGCCGTCTAAACCCGGTGAAAGGAGAGCAGCGTTTACCGAACCGAGTCGCGCGTCGGTCTAGAGCCAGTTGTCGTCGAGCTCGCCCGACGGGGCAAGCTGCTCGT
The DNA here is from genome assembly GCA_005883955.1 of Actinomycetota bacterium. Classification (GTDB taxonomy): domain Bacteria; phylum Actinomycetota; class Thermoleophilia; order Gaiellales; family Gaiellaceae; genus 13-2-20CM-68-14. The sequence continues at coordinate 5,016 of VAXH01000059.1, forward strand.
CGGCGAGCCGTACTTCACGCCGGGCGTGCCGATCGTGGTCGACCGCAAGGGCGCCGGAGAGGCGCGGCCGGGAGATCTGGCTGTGGTTTCCGGCCGGCGCGGTCGTGCGCGTGTGCAGAGGATGCTCGGCTCGGCGAGGCGGATCGAGAATGTGCTCGAGGCGCTGCTCGTCGACACTGGGGCGCGGCAGGGCTTCGAGCCTCATGACGCCCCTGCGCCCTCTCTGGAAGGGCGCGTCGACCTCCGCGACGAGCTCTCCTTCACGATCGACCCGGAGACCGCGAAGGACTTCGACGATGCGCTGACGTTGAAAGAAGATCGGGCGTACGTCCACATCGCCGACGTCTCCTACTTCGTCCCGGCCGGGACACCGCTCGATCGCGGCGCCGCCGGGCGCGCGTTTTCCACTTACGTGCCGGGAGGCGTCGCGCCGATGCTGCCGCCGGACCTCTCGGAGGATCTCTGCTCGTTGCGGCCGCACGAAGAGCGCCTCTGTGTCACCGTCGAGATCCCGCTCGACGGCGGCGTGCCCAACTTCTACCGCTCCGTCATCCGCAGCCGCGAACGCCTCACCTACGGTCGCGCCGAGGAGATTCTCGCCGGCCGCGAGCGTGTCGAGCCCGATTTGATCGAGGCGCTGAGGCGCGCGGAAGCGGTTTCCACCGAGCTGCGCCAGCGGCGCTTCGACCGTGGAGCGCTGCGCGTCGAATCGCCCGAGATCGAGTTCGAGTTCGACTCGAACGGAGGCGTCGCGCGCGCCTGGCGCGCCGAGGAGGCGCACTCGCACATGCTCGTCGAGGAGCTGATGATCATCGCGAACGAGCGCGTGGCAGCGCTGCTCGCCGGCCGGCGCCGAGAGGCGCTGTTTCGGGTGCACGAGCGGCCGGAGCCGCAGGCGGTCGAGCTGCTGCTGGCGAAGCTCGCAGACCTGAAGGTGCCGACCCCGCCCGCGCCGGAAGACCCCTCGCCGGCGGACGCTGCCATGCTCGCGGCCGAGGCGAGCGAGTTCGTTACCGAGTACTCCTCGAACTCGGGGCGTGGGAGGGAGGCTTTCCCGTCGCTCGTTCTGCGCGCGCTGAAGCAGGCCCGCTACGACCCACGCAACCTCGGCCACTCCGGCCTCGCGAGCTCCGCCTACTGCCACTTCACCTCGCCGATCCGCCGCTACCCCGACCTCGTCGTCCACCGCGCGTTGTTGCGCGAGCTGGACATGGCCGGAGACCCGGTACCGCCCGATCTGGGCGAGCTCGCCGAGCACACGTCCGAGCGGGAGCGCGCCGCGGCCGATGTCGAGTACCGCGCGGACGACATCTGCCTGGCGTGGCTGCTTGACTCCGAGCTCTACGAACGGGGCTGGGACGAGCCGTTCGAGGGCGAGATCATCGGCGTCATCGGCTCGGGTCTTTTCGCCCGCTTCGGCGAGGTCTTCGAAGGCTTCCTGCCCGCGCGCCGCCTCGCAGGCGACTACTTCGAGCTCAACGACCTCGGCACTGCCCTGGTGGGCCGCCGCGGCGGTGGCACCTTCCGGCTCGGCGATCCAATCGACGTGCGCGTCGAGTCGATCGACAAGCCCGCGGGAAAGGTCGAGCTGGCGCCGGCTTAGTGCCTCCCGGTGCGTAGCGGCGGCGTCGCGATCCGCGGCACTTTCACCTTCGGCCCGGCATTGGGACGCAGCACCACCCTCGTGCCTGGCTCGAAGTAGCGAACCGGGAAGGCGTTGGAGACGCGCGCACCAGTCTTCGTCCGGAGGATGCGTCGGTAGGGGTCGTACGCCGATGTGCTGATGTTCAGTGGCGTCCCGGCGCCCGTGTAGAGGAGCACGTCGTGCAGCAAGCGGCCCTCACGCGTGTACGGATAGATGTTGTCCACCGGGGCCCCGTTGTAGGCGAGCCCGGGCACGGGCTCGGTCTGGATGACGACCGGTTCGGCGAGCAACGGCTGCGCTCCGTGCGAGAGATGGATGGCGACGGGGATGACGGCCGCGAGCAGGAGGAGGTTCAAAACGGCGAGCGGCAAACGGGCCCCGGTCGTCCGTCTGGTCCAGAGGCCGAGGGCGATCGATGCCGCAACCGAGGCCAGAATCACAGCGGCCCCGATCTTCGCGTTCCCGATCCGCGGCAGGTACTCGTGCGACGGCGACCAGCTTGCGCCTGCGGCGAGCGCGAGGGCCGCGACGGCGACGTAGCCGCGAACCGCCCACCAGATCGGCGCGAGCTCACGCACGAACCGCAGCAAGGCGGCGAGCCGCGGGCTGCTCAGCAGCCGCTCGAGCGTGCCGCGCAATCCTGCGGTTGCCGGCACCGTCGACGGATGGAGGCCGGCGGCCGACCGCAACTCAGCGGCGAAATCCTCGGGCGGCCCCAACTGGGCCGCGACCGACCCCCCGGTCTCGGATGCGGTTTCGTGGAGGGACGCCTCCACCTCCGCGAGCAGGTCGTCCCGCTCGTCGGCCGGCACATCGCCGAGCGCAGCCCGGACCCGAGCCAGGTACGTCTCGACCTCGGAAGGAACATGGGCTGCTGTGGTCACGCAGTCACCTCCACGTCGGTTTCGAGCAGGGTCGAAAGTGCTTGAGAGAACTCGGCCCAATCCTTGCGGGCCTCCGCCAGCTGAGCGCGGCCTCGGGCCGTGATTCCGTAGTAGCGCCTGTGCGGCCCCTCGTCCGACGGCTCGACGTAGGACGTGAGCGCTCCGGCCCGATAGAGCCGGCGCAGCGTGCCGTACACCGACGCATCCCCAACATCGTTCAGACCGGCGGACCGCAGACGCCGCAGGACGTCGTAGCCATACCCGTCCTGCTCGGCCACGACCGCGAGCGCTGCGGCGTCAAGTGTCCCCCGGAGCAGTTGGCTGCGATCCATTAGCGCGATGGATACTACTGTGCGGTGAACAGTAGTGCAAGTATCTTGCTCATGATGGCCAGAAACGGCGTGAAGCCGATCGCCGAGAACCGTCGTGCGCGGCACGACTATCACCTGCTGGACCGCTACGAGGCCGGCCTGCAGCTCACGGGCACCGAGGTCAAGTCCTTGCGCGACGGACGAGTGACGCTCGGCCAGGCCTACGCGGACCTCCGCAACGGCGAGGTCTGGCTCATCGGCGCGCACATCGACGAGTACGCCCAGGGAAACGTCGCCAACCACGAGCCCGAACGAGACCGAAAGCTGCTCCTGCACCGCAGGGAAATCGAGTCTCTGATCGGCCAAGTGCAGCAGAAGGGTCTGACGCTCGTGCCGACGCGGATGTACTTCAAGAACGGCCGCGTGAAGCTCGAGCTGGCGGTCGGCCGCGGCAAGGAACAGCGCGACAAGCGCCGGGACATCGCCAAGCGCGACGCCCAGCGCGACATCGAGCGCGCGCTCAGGCGCCGGCGCTGATGCGCGTGCTGCGGCTCGCCTGGCTCGGGATCGCCACCGACGAGTCCGACGCGATGTCGCACTTCCTCCGCGACACGCTCGGGCTGAAGGTCGAGTTCGAGCAGCCGCAAACCCTCGAGTTCTCGACCGCCCAGGACGACCGGATCCAGGTCTTCGGGCCCGGTCATCGTTACTTCGACCTCTTCCGCGCGAACGCCGGTGGGCCGGTCGCCCTCTTCGAGGTCGACGACGTTGCCGCCGCGAGGGAGGAGCTCGATCGCGCGGGCATCGAGCTCGTCGGCGAGCTCGAATCCGACTCCGTCTGGGAGTGGTTCAACTTCCGTGCGCCGGACGGAAACCTCTACTCGCTCGCGGCGCGGAGGTGAAGCTCGAACTCGAGTTCCTCGCCGTCCTCTTCGTCCCAGTGCTGGCCCGTTTGCTCGAAGCCGAGACGCTTGGCGAGCGCCAGCGACGGCTCGTTCTCGGGCGAGATCGAAGCGACGAAGCGGCGAATGCCGTGCTCGCGCGAAGCCCAGTCGACCAGGGCGCGGACGACCTCGGTCGCGTAGCCGCGACGGCGGTAGGGCTCGAAAACCGAGTAGCCGACCTCGACCGCATCGGGCGCCTTGACCGCGTTGACGCCGGGCGGGCCGTGGAAGCCGGCGTGGCCGACCATCGGTCGATCGCCCTCGGGCAGCACGACCGCGTAGACGAACCATTCCTGGATCTCGGGCCGCTCGCGCATCTGGCGCAGCCGGAAGTTGAGAAAGCCGCGATCGTGGGCGTCCGGCCAGTCGTCCGGCAGCGTCAACGTCGCCGCGGCCTCGGCGTCGCTTCGCCGCTCGGCGAGCAGCGCCTCGATGAAATCGGGCGAGAGCGAGACCAGCTCGAGGCGCTCGGAACGGATCGAAGCCATAGATCGAGGCTACAATTTGCAGGACATACGGGGGCGACCTGGTTTCGACGTGGTCGATTCTCCGGCAGAGTTGCAAGCCGAGGTCCCCGGTCGGCCTCGTAAAACAACCGGGAAACAACGTAAGTGCGGATAACGATCACGCACTCGCTCTCGCTGCCTAATCAGTAGCTGAGCGCGTCGCTCCGAACTCGGCCCGTGGTTCGGGTAGCGGCGTCAAAAACGGGCTCGGCGCCTAGGGAGAGCCAATCGCCCGAAGCGCGACACCAAAGGATGGCTAGCCCGGCGGTTGGTCGGCTGCCAACCGGCCGGCGGGCGAAATTCAACGGCAGCCTAAGCTTGTAGACGCTCTGGCGGTGCGACCGCGGACGCGGGTTCGATTCCCGCCGCCTCCATGACCGACGCGAGTCCGGCCCTCGCTTCCGCGAGGGCCATGACGACTCGCGTTGGGTTTCGCCGCGAAGTCCGGCTTCGGCCATGACGACCCCGCGGCGAATCAGGCTGTTGGTCTGGCTCGCCGCTAGGCTCGAGACGTTTGCGCTAGCGCAATCCAACCTGCGAGCGCCGCCAGCTTCTGATCCTGTGCCCAGGGCGGCCCGACTTCTCGCCGAAGCTGGTCGATCCAGACCCGCAGCTCGTCCCGGGCGACGCCGAGCGCCGACTCACCCTGCTCCCAGATCGACCGCTTCGGGACGGCGACGGCGTCCAGTCCGCATGCCGTGGCGCCCTGCAGCAGCGCACCCTGGTAAAGCCGCCCCTCCGCGGCATGCGAGAGTGCGTGTGACGCCAGGATCGACTCGAGCCGAGCTCTACCGAGGAAGGTTCCCATGACGACTGCACACGACCGCACGGCGGCGCCCTCGTGCCTTGCCTCGCGCACCGTTCGCTCGAGAGCGGCGTCCGCTCGTTCGGCGGCGATCCGCTCAGCCGCTTCGACCAGGACGGCCACCGCAGCGGGGTCGAGCGCTCGGGACGCCTGGTAGACGTTCCTCCTGACACGTCCTGTCGGGTCGCCGAGCTCCGCACGACCACGGAACAGGACATCGGGCAGCGCGACTTCTCCCGCGACCACGACCAGCGCGGCCCATCCGGTGTGGGCGCGACAGCCGAGCGCCGCGGTCCGCGCTACGGGATGGACATCTTCGCCGTGTAGAGGTCGAATTTGTGCAAGGTCCCGTCCGGGTTGTCGCCCGTGCTGTTCGAGTTGTCCGACCAGGCCGGCCAGAATGCGCCTGACACAAACGCGGCATGCGTGTAGTCGCCGGTGTCGAAGAAGCTGTTTGCATCGACCGCGTTCGACGTTCCCTGGCTCACCCGGAAGTTGGGGGCGAACGTCGTGCCGCCGTTCGTGGAATCGGTGGCCCAGATCTGGAAGTCGTCGTTCCGAATCCCGTCGGTGTCTCCACTTCCGCCGGTCCCCAGGTCGTTCCGCGTGTCGTACCAGGAGACAGCGACGTCGCCGCTCGACTGATCGAGGGCGATCGCGGGGTTGTACTGGCTGTTGGTCGTGAGGTCGTCGTTCAACTTGATCGCCGGCGACCAGGTCGCTCCGTTGTTGTCGGAGTGCTGGAGCATGATGTCGGTGTTGTCGCTCTCGTTCGGCCTTTCCTGCGTCCAGACGAGGTAGACACGGCCGTTGTGGGCGCCGCCGCTCCGATCCCAAGCGAGGTTCGCCTCCGCGTCGATCGAACGGTCCGGCTGAGCCGGAAGGAAGTCGAACCCTCCGACATGGCTGTGTGCGACCACGGTCGGCTTGCCGAACCCGGCCGGGCCCAGGCCGTCCGGGTCAACGGCCGTGTAGATGTCCGCCCCGCCCTGGCCGTTCACCGCATTCTGGTAGGTCACCATCACCTGGCCGGCCGGCCCTACCGCGGTGTCGCCGTAGTCGCCGTTGCCGGGGCTGGGAACGTTCTCCGGCGTGCTGAAGCTTCCGAACTGACCGAGCCCGGTCACTGCTGCCCCGAATGCCTGCATCTGTTTTCCGGGGGAGCGCGTAAAGCTCACCCAGACGCTGTTCGGCCCGACCGCGATCGAAGATTGGTCACCGAACTTGGTCTGGATGTCCGCAACCTTCGTGAAGGAGCTACCGCCGTCCGTGGAGAGCGCGACGAGGACGTCGCCGTTGGTGTTGACGAGGTACGTCATCCAGAGGTTTCCGAAGCGGTCCCAGGCGAGCTGCTGGTCGCAGCAGATCTCCCCGAGCGTGTCGCCGGCCGCGCCGATCACTCGTCGCGTCCACGTCTGGCCGTCGTTGAAGGACACGCCTACTGCAAGCCCGGCGACGACGTCCGGCAGCGTCGACATCGCGACGACGTTCGAGGGGTTGGTCGGATTGACCGCGATCGCGTTTTCTGCCTCGTTGCCGGCCATGGCGGTCACGTTGATGTTCGAGGGCGGCGCGGCCGACGCCAGCGTTGCCGTGGCTAACGCAACTGCGAACCCCAGCACGATCGTGGAGGACGTGGACGCCAGAAATCGGCCGCGCATTTTGCTCCCCTCTCTCCTTTGAAGCGAGACTGCGCGATCGTAGCTCCATCGCGGAGAGATAGTCAAACCGCTATTCCCGGTCTTCATCGAGGACGTGACCCGGGCTGCACTGCCCCGAGCTCGGCGGAGCTAGGATCGCTGGGAGCTAGGATCGCCCAGGCGTGTTCACCGTCGAGCAGCGAGACGCGCTGCGTGCGCGGATGCTCCAGCTCGCGGATGAGGACGAGCGCGTCGTCGCCGGAGCCGCTGTCGGCTCGCTTGCTGTCGGAAGCGGCGACCGCTTCTCCGACTTGGACCTCACTTTTGGGATCGCTGACCGCGTGCCGGTCGCGGACGTGCTCGATGCCTGGACGCGCACGCTCACCGAGGAGCTAGACGCGGTACAGCTCGTCGACCTCGAAGCGGGGCCGACCACTTACCGCGTATTCCTGCTGCCAGACGCACTGCAGTTCGACCTCTCCATGACCCCGGCGGCGGAGTTCCGTCCCGCAGGGCCGCGATTCCAGCTTCTCTTCGGCGAGACCGCCGCGGACGCGCCCGAGATTTCGGCACCGGTCGCGGGGAGGCTCTTCATTCCGGCGCCCGCGGTCGCAGGGGACATCTTCGGATGGGGCGTCATCTACGCGCTTCATGCACGGGCATGCATCGAGCGTGGCCGCGTGTGGCAGGCGGAACATTACGTCGGCGCGGTGCGCGATCATGCCCTCTCGCTCGCGTGCCTCCATCGCGGGCTACCGGCCGTGCAGGCGCGTGGCTACGACGAGCTACAGCCCGAGGTTCTCGCGGGCTTTGACGGTACGCACGTCCCGTCGGTCGAGCCCGGCGCACTGCGCAGAGCACTCGCCGCCTCTGTCCTCGGCCTCCTCCACGAAGGCTCGGAGGCGGCCGTGCCCGACGTGGATGTAGTCGGAGAGCGCCTCGCCGAGCTTCATTAAGTGGGCGGCCGACCGATGAGTTAGCGGCAGGCGGACGGTCTTATGCCGTGTGGACTGCCCCACGGTCTTGCGGAGGTCGTTCGAGGTCGCTGAGCCCGTGCTCGAGCAGGGTGTAGGCGCGGTTGAGGTCGGCGCGCAGGTGCCGGGCTGCAGGCGGCCCGTGCTCGCCGGCGAGCGCCTGTTTGCGGGCGGCGTGGAAGAGCTGATGGTGAATGCTGACGAGGAGCCCTGCGGCGATCCGAGCGTCTCGCTCGTGGATCTTCAGTTCCGCCTGGAGAGTCTCGGTCAGCACTTGCACGAAGCGCGCCATCACCGCGCGCTCCTTCGCTTGGAGGTGGGCGGACTCCTCGATGATGCGGGCGAAGGTCGCGAAGGCGGGACTGCACAGGCGCGGGCATTCGGCGGCCTGAAGGCGCCGCAGAGCGGCAAGGATCGACTCGCCCTTGCCTCGGCCCGTGATCGCCGCGACGAGGGCCGCCTCACGCGCGGGCACCTCGTCGAAGAAGAGATCCTCTTTGGTGGGGAAGTAGTTGTAGACGGTCTTCTCGGAGACCTCCGCGGCGGCTGCGACCTCGGCGACCGTCACGTGGTCGAAGCCCCGCTTGGCGAACAGCCCCATGGCCCGGTCGGCGATCTCCTGGCGCGTGTGCAGCTTCTTCGACTCGCGCAGGCCCATGGGCCGAGTGTAACCAAAAATTTACAGTTGCAGAAAACTTTCAGTCTCTGTAAGGTCATGACCTTGTCCGAAGGGAAGGAGATTTCGTCGTGCTAGCTCGTCTCGCTCACACCGTCGCTCATCACCGACGCGCAATCATCGTTGCCTGGGTTGTCCTGACGATCTTCGGCGGCTTCGCCGCCGGCCAAGTCTCGAAGCGCTGGTACCAGAGCTTCTCGATTCCGGGCAAGTCCGCCTACGAGGCGAACCAGCGAACGCTGAAGGCCTTCGGCAGCGGTGTTCGTCCGCCCAACGTCGTCGTCTTCCACACCAACGGAGACGCGACGAAGAGCGGCGCGATCAAGCAGGCGATGCAACGCGCGGCGGACACGATGCCGGGCGCGCGGACGAGCTCGTACTTCTCCACCGGAAACCTCATGTACGTGTCGCGCGACCGGCACACGACCTTCGAGGAGGTCTACCCGCCCGGTCTGGCCAAGTTCGACACCAAGAGCGGTGCCGAGCGCATGCGCACCGCCGCCGCGGCGGGCCTGCCGGCCGGCACGACCGTCGAGGTGACCGGCCATGATCCGCTCGAGGAGGCGAGCACGCACGGGGGCGGCGGCGGGCCGAGCGTGCTGCTCGAGGCGATGATCGGAGGCCTCGGCGCGCTCGTGATTCTGTTGTTCGTCTTCGGCACGCTGCCCGCCGTGCTGATGCCGATCGCTGTCGCGGTGGCGTCGATCCTCAATACCTTCACGCTTGTCTGGATCTTGACCTACATCACGAACGTCTCGATCATCGTCCAGTTCCTGATCGCGCTGGTCGGGCTGGGAGTCGCTATCGACTACGCGCTGCTGATGATCTTCCGCTTCCGCGACGAGCTGCGCGAGGGCGAGGATGTCGAGACCGCGCTCGTGGAGACGATGACGCACGCAGGCCGCTCGGTGATCGTCTCCGGCTCCACTGTCGCAGTCGGACTGCTTTCGCTGATCGTGATCCCGCTGCCGTTCATCCGCTCGATCGGCATCGGAGGGATGTTGATCCCGACGGTCTCGGTGATCACCGCGATCACGCTGCTGCCTGCGCTTCTAGCAACGCTCGGGACGCGGATCAACAGCGTGCGCGTGCTGCCGAAGCGGCTCGTCGACCGCGGGCATCCGGAAGACGGCGCCTGGGGCCGCTGGGCGCGATTTGTGCTCCGACGTCCGTGGCCGGTGGCCATCGCCGGGCTCGCGGTCGTCGGAGTGCTCGTCGGCCTCGGCACGCAGCTGAACCCGAACGAGTCCCAGCTGAAGAACTTCCCGGGTAAAGGCACTGCGATCGCCGGTCGGCAGTTGCTCGCCGATGCCGGCATCAGTCCCGGCGTGATGAAGCCATTCGACGTTCTCGTCGAGCACGGCGGCAACACACAGGCGGTCGCTGCCAAGTTGAGCAAGGTCCAGGGCATCGCCGGCGCCGCGGCGCCTCCGTCCTGGCGCAGCGGCGGCGACTCGCTCGTCGAGGCCTTTCCCGCCATCGACGGCGCGGCGCCGGGCATCCAAGGGATCATCAACCGTTCCAACGACGCGTTGAGCGGGACCGAGGCAACGCTCTCCGGCGTTCCCGCCGTCGACCGCGACTTCGTGCACGCCGTCTACGGCAATTTCCCCTACGTCCTCGCGTTCGTCCTCATCCTCACCCTGATCCTGCTCGCACGGGCTTTCCGGTCGATCGTGCTGCCGATCAAGGCAGCGCTTCTCAACCTCGTCTCGCTGGCCGCGGCGTTCGGGATCGTCGTGTTCATCTTCCAGGAGGGCCACGGTTCCTCACTCTGGAACATCACCGCCACGCAGGCGATCACGGCCTGGATTCCCCTGATGATCTTCGCGTTCCTGTACGGACTCTCGATGGACTACGAGGTCTTCATGCTCTCGAGGATGCGGGAGGCCTACGACGAGACGGGCTCCACCGACCGGGCGATCGAACTGGGGCTCGCCCGCACGGGCAAGCTGGTCACCAGTGCCGCTCTGATCCTCATGTTCGCGTTCCTCGTGCTCTCCTCGAGCCCTGGCTTCGAGATCAAGGAGTTCGCAATCGGGCTCGCGGCGGGAATCATCTTCGATGCCACGGTCATCCGCGCTCTCCTCGTTCCGGCGCTGATGCGACTCCTCGGGCGGGCCAACTGGTGGATGCCGCACTGGACGCGCAAGGCGCTTCTCATCCCCGGCCGCGAACCCCTGCCCGAACCCGCGACCGACAACGCGTAAAGAAGGAGCGGGCAGGAGCGTAGCCCGCGATCGGTTGACCGTCGGCCGGCTTCGGCCGGCGGTCAGCTTCTCGTTTGTTCTGGTTTGCTGCCCGCCTAGGATTGGCTTGGTGAGGGAGAGGGTTCTCGAACGAATCCGTGCGATTTGCCTCGCGCTGCCGGAGACGAGCGAGCGCCTCAGCCACGGCGCGCCGACTTTCTTCGTTCGAGGGAAGAGAGCCTTTCTGATGGTGCTGACGAATCACCACGGCGACGGGCGCTTTGCGATCTGGTGCGCCGCGCCCGAGGGCGTCCAGCAGCTGCTGACCGACGCCGATCCCGAGAAGTTCTTCGTACCGCCTTACGTCGGTCATCGTGGCTGGCTCGGCGTTCGGCTCGACCGCGGCCTCGACTGGAACGAACTTGCGGGAATCGCCGAGGACGCCTACGCCGAGGTCGCGCCGGCCAAGCTTGTCGCCGCGGCTCGCACGACGCCCTAGCTCTAGCTCGCGGCGGTCCGCTGATTCAAGGGCACGTTTCTTCGTGTCGATGCAGTTCCGGTGTTTGGAACCGCATCCCTTCAGGTACCGCAAGAGAGAAGTCTCATGGTCGTCCGGTGGCCTGTTCCGATCGTCCTCTCCCGCGGCGCGATTGTGCCGCTCGGTGTCTTCGCGCTCATCTTCGTCGCCTTCAGCGGCACCTCGAAGCCGTCCGTTCTGGCTGCAGCGGCACTGCTCGGCGGCGTCGGCGGCATCGTCTCGCTGATCGTCCACGAGCTGGGGCATATCAGCGTTGCACGCAGGCTCTCGGGCGTCACCCCTAAGAAGGTTTCGGTGATGTGCCTCGGCGCTGCGGCACACCTTGAAGGCTCCTACAGAAACGGCCGCGAGCAGGCGCGGATCGCGCTCGGCGGCCCCGAGGCATCGTTTGCCTTTGCGCTGGTCCTCAGCGCTCCGATCCTCTTTCCCGCACCTGCCTGGCTCAAGATCGGCTCGCTCGCGCTCGCTCTGCTCAACGCGGGGATCGGTGGGCTGAGCTTGCTGCCAGTGCACCCTCTCGACGGCCACAAGCTGGTTGTCGGGATCGTTTGGTGGGCGGTCGGCTCGGAGGAGCGGGCTCGGCGGATCATCAATCGCGTCGGGGTGTGGCTGCTCGCCGTCGATCTTTCGCTGTCGGTGCTCCTGCTGGCGGCGAGGCCCGTGCTCGGCGCCACCGTGATCGCCATCGCCACGGTTGCGTACGGCCAAAAGCGCCTCCTCCGCGTCCCCCGCAGAGCCTAAGACCCCTCGAACGGGTGAGTGCCGAGCGGCCCCCGCGGGCGATCAATGTCAGGCAATGCGGGACCGGCTTCGCTATGCCCTGCTGATCGCGAGTGCTCTGAGCGGCGTCGCGATCTTCACCGCGTTCACCTTCTACGAGAAGCCGGGGTTGGGGCTCGGCCACTTCTTCTACGTGTCGATCATCCTCGCCGCGCTGGCGACGGGCCCGGCGATCGGCGCCGCGGCGGCAGTCATCGCGACGGCGATGTTCGCCACCGGCGTGATCATCAATCCGCAGATCCCACCGAGCGAGGTGCTGACCACGAGCACCGGCATCAGGTTCGTCACCTTCGTGACCGTCGGCATCGTTACCGGCTACTTCGCGAAGCGAAATCGGACGCTGCTGGCTGAGCTGCGGCTCCTCGCCGATCGCGATGCGCTCACCGGCCTCCCGAACACGCGTGTCTTCGAGCGCGCGATCGGAGAACGGCTCGCCCAGGACCAGCCTTTCGGGCTCATCGTCGGCGGCGTCGACGACCTCCCGTCGGGAACCGGCCAGGAGCGCATCGATGCCGACGACGTGCTCCGGCACGTGGCCTCGCGGCTGCTGCATTCCCTGCCGCCAGGCGACGAGGTCGCGCGGATCGGAGACGACTCTTTTGCCGTGCTGACGTACGCCGGTAGCGCCGGTGACGCAGGCAAGGTCGCTGCCTACTTGCAGGGCTTGCTCGCTGCCGACGGCTTCGCGGTCACGTTCGGCTGGGCCGCGTATCCCCAGGACGGCTCGAACGCCCTGTCGCTCTACCGGGCCGCGGACGAGCGTCTGTACGCGCGCCGCATCATCCACCGTCAGCCGAAGGTGGTGCCGCTTCAGAGCTCGGCGACCTCAGCGTAATTCGACTACTCGTCGCTCGCGCGCGGATTCCCTCGCGGCGTCGAGCACCTCCAGGCCGGCCACGACTTCGTCCGGATCGACCGGCGCAGGCGCGCTCCGGCGTAACGCGAGCATTACGCTTTCGTAGAACCGCTGGTAAGCCCCGGGAGCGGTCGGAACACGTTTGAGCTGATCGCCGGCGCCGACCGATCCCCAGCGGTCCTCCGGCTCTTGACCCCAGTGCGGGTCGTCCGGGCGGCGACCTGTCCGCAGCAACTCCTCCTGGACGTCGAGGCCGTACTTGACGTAGGCGGCGCGACTCCCCAGGACGCGAAACCGCGGCCCGGGCTGGGCGGCAACGGCACTCATCCACAGGTGCGACCGGACACCGGACTCGTGTCGAACGGCGACGAAAGCGTCGTCGTCTGTCTGCGCATCGGAACGCCGAGTATCCAGTTCGGCATACACCTGCGCGGCGGGGCCGAAGAGGACGAGCGCCTGGTCGACGAGGTGGCTGCCGAGGTCGAAGAGAAGTCCGCCCGCATCCTGCGGATCGGCGGACTCGCGCCAGCCCCCCGTGAGCTCGGGCCGCCAGCGCTCGAAGCGGGACTCGAACCGCCCGACGTCACCGAGCGCTTGTTCTTCCAGCAACCCCTGCAAGGTCAGGAAGTCGCCGTCCCAGCGCCGGTTCTGGAACACCGTCAGCATCGCGCCACGCTCTCGCGCTTCCCGGACGAGCGAACGCCCCTCGTCAGCGCTCGGCGCGAACGGCTTGTCGACGACGACTGCGAGCCCGGCCTCGATCGACGAGCGCGCGAGCGGGACGTGGGCGCGGTTCGCCGCCGCGACGACCACGAGATCGAGGCCGCCCGCTCGTTCCCAGACCTCCTCCGGCGCGCTAAGCAGCGCCGCGTCGGGATGGTCGCGCCGGGCACGTGACCTCCGCTCGTCGTCCCGCGTGACGATCGCGGCGAGCTCGAGCCCCTCGACCGCGGCGATCAGCGGCGCGTGGAAGATCGCTCCGGCAAGGCCGTAGCCGAGCAGAGCGACGCGAATCGGCGCGGTCACGGCCGCTCGTTATACAGCGGGCGCTAATTGAGCGAGAGCTCGAGTACGGCGAGATCGTCCTCGCAGGCCGCCGCGGCCTGGTCGAGGACGGCGATCACGTTGCCCTGCGTCTGTCGCGGATCGTCGTTCCAGTCGACGAGCGAGTCGGTCTTGATCAGATCCGCAAGGGCGAAGAGCGCAGCGCCGAGCTCGCCCAGGGGCAGATCGCCGGCGAGCGAGGCCTCCAGCTCCAGGACGGCCACAACGGCGCCGAGCAGAGACCAGCTCGCGGCCTCGTCGTCCCAGGGATCGACGTCGAACCCATTGACGTCTCGGGCATCTGCTCCCTGACACCAGGACTCTGCGACGAGTTTCCGTGCGCCTTCCAAGAGCCGGCGACTCCTCGATTCCATCATTTGCGCGTCCCCTATCACCGAAACCGTAAACAACGTCGGGCGATAAGATCGCCCTGAGTGGAAGAGCGGGAACGACGGATCGGGCGAAACGAGGCGCTTTTCCGCGAGGTCAACGAGCGGATCGAGCGGGTCAGCGGAGCGCTGCGGACCGGGACCGACACGATGACGATCCTCTGCGAGTGCGGGGACGAGTCCTGCCAGGAGCACATTGAGGTCTCGGTCTCCGAGTACGAGCGGGTCCGGGAGGAATCGACGCTCTTCTTCGTCCGGCCGGGGCACGCGAAGGCCAAAGTGGAGGACGTGATCGAGCACCACGACGAGTACGACGTCGTCCGCAAGGACGGTGAGGCCGGCGACGAGGCGCGCGAGCGCGATCCGCGCGCCGACTAGCCGAGCGCTGAAAAGCCGCTGCGCTCGCGCCTGACCTCGCCGCCGATCCGCTCGGCATCGCCGAGCACTGCCCAACCGCGCGCCTGCAAAGCCGAGACGCCTTCGAAGCGGTAGGCGTAGCGGTTGCAGGACGAGCGGCCGGCAGCCCAGCTCTCCGCAGTCGCGACCGGCCGCCACGAACCTCCGGCGGTCGGCAGGTATGCGGACCTGCCGACCCGGCGTCCCTCGATGAACGCAGTCCAGATGTCGCGACCCGTCTCGACGACGCGAACGCGGTAATGCCGGCGGACCAGGGCAGGACCGAGGTCGGCGAAGCGTCGTGCGTGGCCGCGCGTGACCTCTTCGACGTAGAGATGGAGACCGACGCGGGGGAAGGCGGCGATGCCGGCCTGCAGCCATTCGCTCGCGCCGTTCGGGCCCTGGTGGATGCCGCCGACGCCGACCCAGGCCGCGGCGTGGCCGCTCCAGACCGCCGGCAGCGCCGATGCCGAGATCGTCGCGGCGACGCCGTCTGCTCCCAAACGGCCGGCGTAGCCTGCGTAGCTGTAGCCGGGTGAACACGGCCGGACGCCGGCCTGCGACGGCGACGCGAGCGACGGCGCGACGACCAATGAGACGACGGCGACGGACGCCGCCGCCGCGACTGCCCTGCATCTCAATTGACTCCCCTCCTCCGCAGGAACGGTACGACAATCGCGCGGGCTAGTTCAAGTCGCCCACCGGTTCTGCGTAGCGGACTCGCGTAGCGATCCACGTCGCGAGACAGATGCCGGCCAGGAGCAAATAGGGGACCGAATCTCCGGCGGCGCCGGCGAGCGCGCCGCCCGCGGCCGGGCCGATCAGGGCGCCGAGCCCCCAGCAGGCGTTCATGACACCGAAGGCGAGACCCTGTGCCAGACCCGCCAGCTCTGCTCCGTGCGAGATCAGCCCAAGGCCCGGCGTGTAGAACGCGCCGTAGGCGAGGCCGGAGGCCACGACGAGTGCGGCGATCAGCGCCGGCTGTCTCGCCCAGGCCAGGGCGACCGAGACGACGATCGAACCGAGAAGCGCCGCGCGCACCGGCCGCATCCAGCCCTGGCGGTCTGTGAGCCGGCCGAGCAACGGATTCAGGACCGTCTCGACTGCCGTTGTGACGACGAACAGCGCGCCGATCGCAATCGTCCCCCAACCGTGGCGGTGAAGCTGGAGGGGCACGAGCACGATCAGGACGCCGAAGAGCAGCGCGGGCAGCATGATCAGCCACAGTCCGGCCAGCAGCGAGCGTTCACGCACCGCGGCGAGCCCCGCACGCAGCGTCTGTCGGTCCGACGCCACTCCGGGAGTCGCTGTCGCCCAGCCGAAGAGCAAGGCGCCCGCGACCGTGACGCCGAGAAAGGCCGCGCGCGTGCCGACGATGCCGGCGAGCGAGCCGAGCACCGGACCGAGCAGCGCGCCGAAAACGGCCGCGCCCATAGCCGTGCCGAGCAGCGTGCCACGCCGCTCACGCGGGGCGGAGGCGATCAGCCAGGCGAGTCCGCCGGCCCACGAGAAGGAGCTGCCGACGCCCTGAAAGAGGCGCGAGGCTCCCAGCGCCCAGACGTTTCCGGCGAGCGAGAAGCCGAGGCTCGCGGCCGTCATCAGCGACAGCCCGGCGAGAACGGTGCGCTTTGGCCCCAGCCGCGTCGTCGCGAGGCCCGCGGGGATCGCGCCGATCAGCGTTCCCGCCGCATACGCCGAGATGAAGACGCCGGCACCGGCCTTCGAGAGGCCGTATTTGTCCGCGAAGTGCGGGAGCAGGGGCGTCAGCGCGGTGAAGAACAGCGTGTCCACTGCGACGACCACGCTTACGAAGACGAGCAAGCGGCGCACGGGGTCGAAGCTATCAGCGTGCTGTTGCGCTACGGTCCCACCGCGATGAGCACCGCGACGATGCACACGAACCACGGCGCGATCGAGCTCGAGCTCTTCGACGAGGACGCGCCGAAGACGGTCGAGAACTTCCGGAAGCTTGCTGCAGACGGCTTCTACGACGGCGTCATCTTCCACCGCGTGATCAAGGACTTCATGATCCAGGGCGGCGATCCGACCGGCACGGGCACGGGCGGGCCGGGCTACACGTTCGAGGACGAGTTCAACGACCACAAGGTCGAGCGCGGCGCCTTGGCCATGGCCAACGCGGGGCCGAACACGAACGGCAGCCAGTTCTTCATCGTCACGACCGACGCGGCGCCGTGGCTGGACGGCAAGCACACCGTCTTCGGCCGCGTCACCAGCGGCATGGACGCCGTCGACTCGATCGAAGGCACCGAGACCGACGCGGCGGATAAGCCCAGTACGGATGCCGTGATCGAACGCCTGCAACTGGACGCGTAAAGCCTCGTAACTCCTTCGTGACGCTTCGCACGAGCTGCTAACCGCAGCTGCGCGTTTGCGTCTAAGTGTTCTCGGAAAGGTCAACAGACCAGGGCGCGCCCTCTGTGGTGCCGCAGCGCAGGTCGCGCCCGCCGCCGCCACTCGACGTCGATCACCCACAGGGGGCCAACCTTGTCTGCAAACAAACGCTGGCTGTTTTTGTTAATGACCGCGTTCGTGCTCACGGCCGGAGCGGCGCGCGCTGGCGAATCGCTCTCGGCGAAGAAGCTTCTCGGGCGCGCCGCCCGGCACTCGCGGCTCGCGCAGGACCAAAAGCACGTAAACCCGCGCTCGATCCGCCGCTACCGGGCCGAGGCCTGGCGCTGGCAGGCGCTGACGGGAAGCGTTCGTACGCATCGCTCGATCAGCCCGAGCACCAGCGCCGTACTTCGCTTCTGGGTTCGGGCGGCCGGGCGCGCGTACGCGAAGGCGATTCATCCGCCGCACAAGGGCGCCTGGCTCTGCATCCACCGCTACGAAGGCTCCTGGCGGGACTCGGGCGATCCATACTGGGGTGGACTGCAGATGGACCGCGGTTTCATGTCGGGCTACGCGCCCCGTTACCTGCTCCGTCGCGGCTTCGCCAACCGCTGGTCGCCGCTCGAGCAGATGTGGGTTGCGGAGCGCGCCTACCGCAGCGGCCGCGGCTTCTACGCGTGGCCCAATACCGCTAGGTTCTGTGGATTGATCTGAGTGCCTTTGGGGGAGGAAAAATAGGCCGATGCCCGAGGAGCAGATTCGAGCGTTGCTGGAGCACGGGGAGGAGCACGGCTGCCTCAATCTCTCCGAGTTCAGCGAGTTCGTGCAGGCGCACGAGCTCGACGAGGAGCAGCTCAGCCAGCTCTACGAGGAGCTCGAGGCCCGCCACATCGAGCTGACCGACGACTGCGCCAGGCGCGATACCGAGAGCGAGCCGACGATCGTGAACGGCGACCTCGCAGTCGCGACCACGGACGCCCTCCAACTGTTCTTGAACGAGGCGGCGAAATGGCCGCTGCTGACCGCCGAGGAGGAGGTCGAGCTTGCGAAGCGGATCGAGCGCGGCGATCACCGGGCGAAGGAGCGGATGATCAACTCGAACCTGCGGCTCGTCGTCTCGATCGCGAAGCGCTACCAGGGCCACGAGCTGCACCTGCTCGACCTGATCCAAGAGGGGATCATCGGCCTGATCCGGGCGGTGGAGAAGTTCGACTGGCGGCGCGGCTTCAAGTTCTCGACCTACGCGACTTGGTGGATCCGCCAGGCGGTTCAGCGCGGTGTTGCGAACAAGTCGCGCACGATCAGGATTCCCGTCCACATCGTCGAGCGCGAGCAGAAAATGGCGCGCGCGGAACGCGAGCTGGCGACGCAGCTTGGGCGCGTCCCGACCGAGCAGGAGGTCGCGAAGCGGGCGAAGCTGCCCTTGAAGCAAGTTCGCGAGGTGCGGCAGGTGGCCCGCGCGGTGACGAGCCTCGACAAGCCGATCGGCGCCGAGAACGAGGGCTCGTTCGGCGAGCTCGTGGCGTCCGACCAAGAGACACCGGAGGAGGAGGTCACCTACAGCCTCCAGGAGAAGGCGCTGCGCCGCGCTGTCGAGGAGTTGCCGGAGCGAGAGCGCGAGATCGTCAAGCTTCGCTACGGCCTCAACGGCGACCGCGATCCGAAGTCGCTCGAGGCGATCGGCCGCGAATTGGGGATGACGCGCGAGCGTGTGCGCCAGATCGAGTCCGCGGCGCTCGAGCGCCTCGCCGTCCACCGCGAGCTCGACGCGGTTTCGGACGCGGCCGCCTAGCTCCTAGCTAACGCACCATCACGGCGACAAGCCCGCCGAGCAGGGCGACGCCTGCCGTTAGCCAGGCGACATAGTCGCCGACCACGCCGCTATGGAGGGCCTTCAAGCCGGCAACGGGGCGGTCTGCCACCCGCGCCGCCGCCCGGCGAAGAACAATCGGCAGCCGCCTCCGATAGAGGCCGAAGCCGGCAAACGCGAGCGCTCCGAGCGTTGAGGCGGCTCCGTAGGCATAGGCGGTCGCGCTCGGCGAGTACGAGGGCGTCGGAGTGGCCGGCGGCGCGACACCGTGCAGCACTTCGCGCGCATGCGCGGAGCGATCGAGGAGCCGCCCGGCATCTCGGAGCGCATGACCGGCGAGCTCGGGAATGAAGGCGAGCCCCAACCCGACGACGGCCAGCGCCGCGGCCGGGATCCAGAGCAGCAGTTGGCTCACCCGCCTCGAGTCGGCGGGTTCCGCCTGCGACTCCTCCGGTTCGTGCGAGAAGAGCGGATCCTTGGCTTCGCCGAGACCGCCGAAAATCCGGGCCGCGGCGCGCAGGATCGTTCCCGCACTCAGCACCGCCGCGAGCGCGAGTAGCGGCGGCACCCAGCCGTAGCCCAGCGTGTCGGCGGAGTCGACGACCAGAGCGTTGGCGAGAAACGGCCCGAACGGCGGCAGTAGCGCGAGGGCGAGCCCCGCGGCCGCGAAGACGACGCCCGCGATGGGCGCCCGTCGCCCCTGGCCGCGCAGGTCGAGCTCGTCGCCGCTCTTGAACCGCCGCACGAGGATGCCGATGGCGACGAAGGCGGCGCTTCGGAGCAGCCCGTTCGTGTTCAGGAAGACGATTGAGCCCGCCAGGCCGCTTCTCGTCAGCAGCCCGATCCCGACCAGGACGGCGCCGATGTTCGAGATCGTCGCGAACGCGAGCATCCGCTTCAGGTCGCGCTGGAGGAAACACATCAAGCCGCCGACGATCGCCGTCACCAGCCCGAAGCCGACGACGACGGGCCGGATGTCGCCCGCCGACAGCGTGTCCGAGAAAACGGTCCAGTAGATCCGGCCGATCGCATGCAGTCCGAGGTCGCTCATCACGCCGGCGAGCAGGATGCAGACCGGCACCGGTGCGACGGCGTAGGCGTCCGAGAGCCAGAAATGAAACGGCACCGCACCCGCCTTGGTCATGAAGCCGCCGACAAGCAGCGTGAAGGCGACGATCACAAGCCCATCGGCGCGCCGTCCCGCCAGCGCCGCCCCGATCTGATCGAGGTTCAGTGCGCCGGTGCGCGCATACAGAAACCCGATGCCGAAGAGGATGCAGAAGGAGCCGACGCTGTTCGTGACCGCGAAGTTGACCGCGCCCTCGAGCGGCCCCGCGTGCTGCACCCCGTAGCCCGTGAGCGCGTAGGCGACCACGCTCATCAGCTCGAACCAGACGAACAGGTTGAACAGGTCGCCGGCGAGCGCGAAGCCGCACATCGCGCCGACGAAGACGAGCATCAGAACCGGGAACAGCGTCCCGACCTCGTCGAAGTACCGCCACGAGAAGATCAGTGCGGCGAGGCCGAGCGTCGCGACCAGCGTCGCGATCGCCGCAGTGCCGGGATCGACGACGAACGAGATCCCGAGCGCGAACCCGTTGCGCGGCCTCCAGCCGCCGAACCAGTAGACGAGCTCGTGGTCGCTCGAGCGGAAGACGAGCAGCAGCGAGACGGCGAGGGTCGCCGCGGTCGCCACGATCGCGACCAAGTCGTCGAGTCGCCGCCCGCACCAGAAGCCGAATGCCGTCAGCGCGGCCGCGCTGAGCAGCGGGATGGCAACAGGCAGCGGGACGAGGACGTCCATCAGCCCCGCACCGGCCTTAGCTCATCCGGATTCATCGTCTTCGCGTGCTTCTTCGCCTCGATCGCGACGGCAAGCAACAGGGCCGCGACGGTGACGCTGACGACGATGTCCGTCAGCGTCAGCGCTTGGACGACGGGGTCGACCGCCTTCGTTCCCAGCGGGACGTCCTTGAAGATCGGGGCGCCGCCGTGTTTGACATAGCCGATCGAGAGCAGCAGCACGTAGGTCGACGACTGGGTCAGCGAGAGGGAGACGACGAGGTGGATGAAGTGGCGGCTCCGTACGATCCCGAAGATTCCGACGAGGAAGATCCAGGCAGCGAGGACGAATGGCAGGTAGCTCACGATGGGCGCCGCGTCGGGTCTATCAGCACCGCTCGCTCGCTCAAGAACTCGTTGAAGAGCAGCACGAAGGCCGCGGTCACCTCGAGCCCGGACGCCCAGTTGAGGAGCGGGATGCTGCCTCCGGAGGAGAGCTTGCCGGCCACGCCGTAGGGGAGGAGGTTCTGCAGGAACGCGTCGCCGATCAAGAGGGCGCAGAGGCCGATCACGACGTAGCCGCCGGCCCCAGTGCCCTCCCCGAGTTCGACGATCGGCACAGGTGTCAGCCGGCGGTAGGAGCGGTACGAGCCCGCGAGCCAGACCAGCAGGAACGCGGCCGCGAGGATGACGCCGCCCTGGAAGCCGCCTCCCGGCGTCACATAGCCGTGGGCGACGATCCAGAGGCCGAGCACGAGCGTCGCGCCGGCGAACGAAACGCCGCACGCGCGTAGGGCGTCACTGCGTACCGGGTCTTCAGGCACTGGAGCCTCTTCCTCGCGCGGCTCACGGAGCAGCATCGCCACGCCCATCACGGCGGCGAAGAGGATCAGCTCTTCGCCCATCGTGTCGAAGCCGCGGTAGTCGAAGACGACGGCTGCGACGACGTTCGAGGTCTGCCTTTCCCGCGGTGCCGCCTTGTCGAGGATCTTGCCGTAGGCACCGTGGTAGTCCCCGAACTTCGGCAGGCCGGTGATCGACCAGAGCAGGAGCGCCGCCAACCCGCAGGCCGCGATTCCGAACAGCGCCAGGCGGGCGCGTCTACTCATCGGCACGGTCCCGACGGATCGCCACGAACAGAACGAGCGGGTAGCCGATGGTGCCGACGACGAGCATCGACAGCGCGACGTCGGGGGCCTGCAGGACGACGAAGAGGACGACGAGGAGCAGCGTGTACGCGCTGCTGACGATCACGAGCCGAACGAGGTCGTTGGTCAGCACCACGGCCAGGGCGCCCAGCGCGACGAGAATCATGATCGTCGCCTGGAGCGCGACCATCAGGCGCGCTCCCGCTCGGCGGGCGTCGATTCCAGGCCGCGCTGCTGCCGGAACCGGATCAGCCGCGCCGTCGCACCGGCAACGGCGGCGCTGCCGAAGGCGAGCAGCACGGCGATCAGGAGCGAGTTCAGGCCCTGTGAGGACACCAGGCCCTCGCGCACGCAGACGGCGGCGGCGACCAGCGCCGGGCCCAGCGTTGCTGCCGCGCCGGCGTAGTGCAGCCGGTCGATTGCGCTTCGCATCGCCAGCACCCCCAGACAGCAGACGAGCTCGGCAGCGACGCCGCCGGTGACGAGCACGTCCACAATGAGATCGCGCGTCACAGGCCTCGATCGGCCAAGAAGCGGACGAAGATCAGCACGCCGACGACGTTCAGGAACGCGAGCACAATCGGCACCGCGAAGTACGAGGAGCGGTGATAACCCTCGGCGAGCAAGAGCAGCGCGACGGTCGCAAGTGTCGTGGCTAGCTCGAGCGCGACCAACGCGTCCAGAATTGGCTCACGCAGGAGGACGACGCCGCATGGAAGCAACGCCGCGAGCAGGACCGTCGCGCCGATCAGCCAGACGTTCACGGAACCGTCTTGGAGGCGCGCGAGGGGACGAGGTCGTGCTTCAGCGCCACGTCGCGGTCGCAATCCACGTCGGCGACGATCGTCAGTGGGGTGACATTGTCGATCAGTGGCCGCAGGGCTCGGTTGCCGGCAGAGACCGGGTCGTCGCCACCCGCCTCGAAAGGGACCGCCACCCAGGCGCTGCGGACCCGCCGTACTCGGGCGAGATCGAGGGCGAGCGAGACCGCGAGAATCCAGAACTCCCGCAGGATCTGCGCCGGCAGGCGAGCCGCCGAAGCGATCGCTGCGCCGCCGGGCGCGAAGCGCAGCAGGCCCCGGCGCCGCACGAGCTCGAGCAGCGTCGCTCCCAGTGCCGCCGCGCCGGCGCCGGCTGCGAGCTCCATCGCCTCGTTCGTTCCCTCCATCACCACCCAGAGGCCGAAGAGGACGAGCCACCACAGAGTCCACGACCGCACCGTCACCAGCGCGTCCACGAACTGCGGGTTTCCCGATCGTCTTCCTCCGTAATCAGTCGACGATTCCGAGCTCCTCGACGAGCGTGAAGAACGCGTGCGCGAAGGGCGATTTTTCGGTCCGTGCGCGAACCACGTCCCAGTCCACCTGCTCGCGCACCGGCCGCGCCATCTGGACGACGCTCTCGTAGTCGAGCTCGTGCTCGCGCAGAGCCGTTAGCTTCGTCACGAACACGTCCTCGAGCGCCATTACCTGCAGCGGGACTGCATTGACGTTCAGCTCCTCGGCGCACTCGAAGGCCGAATCCTCGATCGGCTGACCCGAAGGCTCGAAGATCAGGTCGACCAGGACATCGCCGTCGAAAGCCTTGTAGAGCCAACCCTCCGGCGGCTCCTCGGTCCGCAACCCCGCTGCGGCGAGGACCTGCAGGGCGCGCTCGGCGTCCGGTTGCCTCAACATAAGGTCGATGTCGTGCACCGTCTCGGGGCCGCCGCGCGCCCACACCGCGAGCCCGCCGCCCAGCAGAAACGGCACCTCGGCATCCTGCAACAGGCCCGCGACCTTCTTCAGCGTCTCGAGCAGCTCGTCGAAGGGCGTCTCGTCCTTCGGCACGGCTACGGGGTACCCGGCCGCGCCCGACTCAATCGCTCCGCTTGAATGCGGGCGATGGCGAGGCCGATCCGCATCGCCGCGGCGGGCGACATCCACTGCAGTCCCGAGAACCGCGAGCGCGTCGAAGACGCCTTTGTGCAAGTGGACGATCTCGACCTGATCCTGCTCGCCGGTGACCTGACGACCCATGGCGATCCCGAGCAGGCAGCCGTTCTTGCCGACGTCGCGCGCGCTGCGAAGCCTCGCGTCGTGGCCGTGCTCGGCAACCACGACTGGCACGCGAACCGCGTCGACGAGCTGCTCCCGCTGCTCGAGAACGGGGGCGTGACGATGCTCGACCCCGGCTGGACGACGTGCGAGATCGACGGCGTCAGCGTCGGTGTCGCCGGGACGAAGGGGTTCGTCGGCGGTTTCCCGGACTCGCAGCTGCCGGACTTCGGGGAGCCGATCCTGCGCCAGGTGTACCGCGACACGACCGCGGAGGTCGAAGCAATCGAGGCTGGGCTCGAAGCGATCGAGGACTGCGACCACCGGATCGTCCTGCTCCACTACGCGCCGACGACGACAACTCTCGAGGGCGAGCCGCGCGTGATCTGGGCGTTCCTCGGCACTGACCGGATGGCGTCGCCGATCGGCGAGCGCCGCCCCGACGTCGTCCTCCACGGCCATGCCCACCGAGGCACCTTCGAGGGCCGGATCGGCGAGGTCCCGGTCTACAACGTCGCCGTCGAGGTGATGCGGCGCGACTTCTTCGTCTTCGAGCTCGGGCCGCGCGGACTGCGCGCGGTTTAGACGAACTCCTCGCTCTCCGCATAGGCAAGTCGCCGCTCGACCCGAAACTCACGTTCGGCGTCCGGCAGGAACCAGCGCTCCGCGATCGCGGTCGGAACGACCGCGGACAGGACCACGACGGTCACCAGGAGCGAGAACTGTGTTGTGTCGATGAGCCCGGCGTTCAGGCCGTAGAGGGACGAGATCGTCCCGAAGGTCAGGCCGGTGCTCATCAGGAGTGTGATGAACGTCGCGTGCCGGCGGTCGGCACGATGGGCGAGCGGATAGAGGAAACCAAGCTTCGGGATCATCTTGGCCGCGAGCAGGATTGCGAGCAGGCCGAGGTTGCTCACCACCGCGGCGAGCGAGACATTGAGGCCGCCCTTCAGGAAGAAGAACGGAGTCAGGAACGCGAACGCGACCACCCGCAGGCGTTTCTGCTCCTCCCGGTGCTCGGCGTAGTGGCGGCTCATGACGAGACCGAGCACGAACGCCGGCAGCACAGCTTGGCCGTTCGAGGCGTCCGCGAGCACCATCAGCAGGAGCAGGCAGGCGAACACGAGCTTGATTTCCGGCTCGATCACCCGATCGCCGAAACGGCCGAAGAACCATGGCGCAAACTTCGGTAGAGCGAGGATCAAGGCCACCGAGACGACCAGAAATGCCGGAAACCAGATGTTCGGCTTGATGAAGATCGCCGAGAGCGCCAGCGCAGTGCAGAGGTCGGTGACAAAGGTGGCGGTCATCAGAAGTTTCCCTGCGGCGGTTTGGGTCAAGCCGCGCTCGACGAGCACGGCGTAAACCACGGCCAGTGAAGTCGTCGAGAGCGCCGTTCCCGTGATCAGCGAGGCGCGGATGCTCCAGTCGAGCAAGAAGTAAGCAGCGAGCGCCGCGATCGCGAACGGTCCGACGAAGGAGACGATGCCGAGCCCGAGCGACGGTCCGAGTCGCCGGCGCATGTAGGCCGGATCGACTTCCATCCCGGCGACAAACGTCAGCACGATCGAGGCGAACTTGGCGATGAAGTCGAGCCAACCCTGCGTCTGGAGATGGAAGATGTTCCCCGCGGCAACGCCGAGTGTCAGCTCCAGCAGTGCGACGGTCACGCCGAGCTCGACCGAGACGATGCTGGCGACGAGGACGACGGCGGTGAGAACTGCTGCGAGTTGTACTGGGCTCACGGTGGCCTCCTAGCGTCGGTGAAGACGTTCGGTAGAGGCCATCAGCCCCGGAGGGCGGTTGGCGCGAGCCTCATCGCGCAGCCGGCGCAGAATACCGGCGAAGGGGAAGCGCGGGCGCCTGTTTGGCGATCTAGGTCACAAGGGGGTCAGGTGCCGACGACCTGGACAATCCAGCGGCGGTCGCGCTCGCGGTCGAGCTCGAGGAAGAGCACGCGCTGCCAGGTCCCGAGGCAGAGCTCGCCGTCGCGCACCGGGATCGACTCGCCCGCCGTGCCGAGCAGCATCGCCATGCAGTGCGAGTGCCCGTTGCCGAAGTCCATGTCCTCGGGGCAGATGTTCTCGGTGCGGCGATCCCAGTCATCGTGCGCGTAGTACGCGTCGCTCGGGATCAGCCGCTTGAGCATGTTGGCGAAGTCCTCCAGGAAGCCGCTCTCGAACTCGTTCACCCGCACGCAGCAGGTCGTGTGCGGCGAGTAGACGCACGCAATCCCGTCGACGACGCCGCTCTCCCGGACGACGTCGATTACTTCCTCGGTGATGTCACGGACCGACAGTCCGCCGCTGGTGCGTAGCTGCGTCTCTTGCTGGAAGACCTTCACCTTTCGCTCACCCTCCTCCGGTTGTCGGCGGCCGCGGATGTGCGGGCAGGCGTATTTTGCGCGTTTCGCGCGCAAGTTGGAAATCGAACTGACTAGTGGCTAGTAGCCCGTCGAGTAGGTCGTGGTACCGGACGTCCCGGTCGTGCCGGTGTTGGTGCTCCCGGTCGACGTGCTGCCACCTGCGGCACCGCTGCCGCCGACTGTGATCGTGCCCTTCATGCCGAGGCTCTTGTGCCCGTCGATCGGGCAGAAGATCTGGTAGGTGCCCTTCTTGGGAAGCGTGAGCTTGAGGGTACCGCTACTCCCCGGGTTGACCGCTGAGATGCTCGAGTCGGCGCCGTTGCCGTGAATCGCGAGCGCATGCGTGGTCGTGCCGTCGTTGACCGCCTTGAAGATGTAGGTCCCGGGCTTGGCGAGCGAGATTGTGTTCGGGTTCAGCTTGTACTCGGTCTCGTGGACCGCCACCGTCTTGATGACCATTCCGCCCGAGGACGCCGAGCTCGCCGTCGACGCCGCGGTCGACGCGGCGTTGTTCTTGGAGCCGCCGCCGTAGCCGCCGCAGCCGCCGGAAACGGCGGCCACGACGACGACGACGGCACCTAGCAGGGAGAGTCGGTGCGTCCTCATGTCGCGTGATACGAGGCTACTCCTCCTTCGGTTTTCCGCGCTAGGCTCGCCGTGCGGGGCCCGTAGCTCAGCTGGTCAGAGCAGCGGACTCATAATCCGTTGGTCCCTGGTTCGAATCCAGGCGGGCCCACTCCGAAAGCCCCGCTCAGGCGGGGTTTTTCTTGGCGGAGCCGAGCGACCACAGTCGAGCCTGCCTCCCCGTCAAACTCCGCCCGGCTCCCTAGCCGGAGGGTAACCGCGACAGCGGCGCCTAAAACGTAAAAACGTCCCCTGGGCCTTGGTGACTCAGGCGGAGCCGGAGCGCGGCGCCCTTTCCGCTGCGGCTTAGAAGGAGCGCCCCTCCGAGGAGAGGCGGGAGGTGCTCCGGCTCCATATGCCGCAGGTAGGGATGGGTTGCCCCCACAAACGCGGGAGAAAGATACACCCGCGGAGGGCCGTCGTTGGCTTTTGACCGGGCTGCGCCGCTTATGCCTGGGTCGCGGTCCCTCCGCTCAGGAAGTGCCTACTAGGTCCTGGCCCCGCAGTCGAACTCTGTTCGCCTAGGCTCATCGCCTCGCGCGCCAACGCGCGTTGGTGGCCTTCGGGCTTTCGGCCGGGGTTCTGGCCACAGGGCCAGTCGAGCCAGTCTACTCCTCTGAGCCGCATGGCGACACAAGCCGAAGGGGCGTAGCTCGCCCTATGGCCGCCTTGATGGCGAAGATCCGCAAGTGGCTTGGGCTCGGCGAGAAGCCTTAAACCGCTCTCGTGGAGACTAAGCCGCCGGCTCGGGAGAGGGCGCGAGCTCCGCTTCCTGCGACCTCGTGAACGGTAGCGCCAAGGCCATCCCGACGGCGTAGCCGCCGACCACAGCAGCGATCGACGACCAGATGCCGGGCTTCTCCGTCATGTTCCAGACGATCCCGAGGACGAGGCCTATGTTGGTGAACTCCGCGACCCAGAGGCCGGGATGCCGCGTCATCCGCCGGGCATGCCCCCCGAGAGGGCCGGGACCGTTCTCCTGCAGCGCATGCTTGAGCTTGTGCGCGGTCCGCTCGGCGACCAGCGGGCCCTGCAGCGCGATCACGACAAGACCTGCGATCGAGACGTCGATCCAGCGTGTGCTCCACGTCCAGATGTCGGACGTCATGTACGCGCCCGAGCCGAACAGCCCGAGAATCGCGATCGGAAACAAGCGAGAAACCTTGCCCGCCACCATGCCCCACGGCCCTGCCTCGGCGAGTGTCTGCGCCCTGCGGAGTTGGAGGAGACAGGCGAGCAGAACGGATGCCGCACCAATGCCGATGAACAGCGCGAACAGGTGGATGTAGAGAACGACGTGATACGTGTCCATGTCCGCAGAACTCTCCCTTTTCGATCGTTGGCCTCGTCGCAGACACTGTAGGGAAATCGGGGAGGGGCTTCAATAGCGTTTGCACCCCGGCCGAGGTGGAAAGCGGAGAACCGATAAACGTTCTCGGAAGGGGGCAAACATGGGAACGAAAATCAACGAAGTGATGACGGAGCGGCCGCGTGCGGTGACACCGCAAACCTCGGTTCGTGAGGCGGCCCGGCTGATGGAGGAGGAAGACGTCGGATCGCTCCCGGTCGTCGAGGGGGGAGTTCGCCTGGTCGGGATCGTCACCGACCGTGACGTCGCGCTTCGGGTCGTCGGGGGTGGGCTCGATCCCGAGGCAACACGCGTTGGCGAGGTCGCCTCGGCCGACGTCATTACGCTCACCCCCGAGCACGACCTTGACGAGGCGCTCGGGCTGATGGCACGCGCGCAGGTGCGGCGGCTGCCGATCGTCGCCGGCGAGAACGAACTCGTCGGGATGCTCGCGCAAGCCGACATCGCACGCGCCGGCAAGGACAAGTCGACAGGTGAGGTGATCGACGCGATCTCGCGACCGCCAGGCGGTCCCAGGGTCGCCGGTCCTGACGCCGGCGACGGCTCGAGCCTCGGGCTCAGCCGCGAGTCTGCGCAACAGAGAGAAACCCCGAAGCAAGGCTGAGTATTCAAAGAGCGGAGAGAGGCGTGATCGCCTCTCTCCGCTTACCTTCAATCAGGCTTCGGTTTCTATGAGCTCTGTTTGACCTTGCCCGAGACGCACTTCCCGAACGCGTTGGACTTGTTCGTGTTCGTTCCGTACTTCAACTTGAAGGCCGCCGGATCTGCTTTCCGCTCGGTCCAGCAGTCCTTGGCTGCGCTGATGGTCGCCTCCACGCGAGCGGCAGCAGCCGCCTTTGCTTTGGTGGAGACGCAGGTGCCGAACGCGTTCCGGTGGTTCGGCCCCGTGCCGTACTTCGCGGCAAACGCCGCTGCGTCGGCGGAACGCTCAGTGCGGCATTGCGCCGCGGCGTTCGAGTGTTCCTGCTCGTTCTTCTGCGCGAGCTTCGAGACGCACTTGCCAAACGCGTTCGACTTGCTCGTGTTCGTCCCGTACAGCAGCTTGAACGCGGCGAGACCCGCATTCCGCTCGGTCGTGCACTGCTTAACTGCCGCCGCCTGGCTGGCGGGGCTCGGCGGTGAGCCGGCGACTGCGAGGGCGGGGAGCGCCAACAGCGCAGTGACGGCGAGGAAGATCAGCTTTCGCATGTGACTCCTTTCCTGTCCATCTAAGCTTCTTGACCCGCATCAGGGCTGTGTTCGGCGGCTGTAATGCGTGCGTAAAGCGCCTTGCGATCGGACCAAAACGGGCACCCTTCCCTAGGTCCCGAACGGCCCGCTGGGCGTTTCGCCGCGTGGCTTCGAGGTTCTGGCTGGCGTTCCTCGTCAGTTGGAGCTCGGAACGAAGGCGTACACGCGGCGATAGCCGACGACGTAGAGGCGATGCGAGTCCGCGACCACCGGGGTGTACTCGCCGTCGGGGTAGATCCAGAGCGCACGGCCGGTCCGGGCATCCAGACCGTAGGTGCGGTTCGCGAGGGTCGAGAAGTAGACGATCCCGTTGACGACGCTCGACGAGCCGGAGATCTTGCCGTTCGCGTGGAAGCGCCACCGGACATTGCCGGTCGCGGCATCGAACGCATAGAAGACGCCGTCGAGCGAGCCGATCAGGACGAGATCCCGCCAGACGGCCGGGGAGGCGTAGACGTAGCCGCCGGTCGTGTACGACCAGCGAAGCTTGCCGCTGCCGGCACCGTAGGAGTAGACCTTCCCGTCCGTCGAGCCGATGAAGACCCGACCGTGGGCGATCGCGGGCGATGAGTAGAACCAGCCGGTGTGCCCGAGCCGCTGCTGGGCCGAGGCGCGCCAGACCTCCTTGCCGGTGCGAGCGTCGAGTGCGTAGACGTGGCTGTCGTAGGAGCCGATGTAGATCTTTCCGTCCGCGTACGACGGGGAGCCTTTCACCGCGCCACCGGCTGTGAAGACCCAGCGCGGTTCGCCGGTCCGAGCGCTCAGGGCGTAGACGTGGCCGTGCCAGTCGCCGGCGTAGACGAGACCGCCGACGACGAGCGGTGACGACTCGCAGGGGCCCAGGCGGAAGCGCCAGCGAACCTCACCGCTCCGTTGCGCGTAGGCGACGATCTCTCCGTCCGTTCCGGGAATCGGCGACCCACATTTGTGGCCGATGTAGGTGTTGATGACGAGCCGGTGCCACACGACCGGCGTTCCCCAACCGCAGCGGCCCGAGCGGTGGCGCCAGAGAAGTCGTCCGGTGCTCGCGTCGAGCGCGAGGAAGCGACCGTCCCAGGTCGGCAGGAAGAGCTTCCCGTACGCGACGGCCGGCGGGAACTCGAGCAGCGTCGCGTTGTTGTTGAAGGCCCAGACACGTCGGAACGGCGGCCGCAGCCGGTAGCCGGCGTCTCGCGTGCCGGCGAGGTCGAAGCCGTAGCGCGGCCACGCGACGCCCTCGGGCGGCGCCGTCGGCCGCGCCTGTGTGGTCACGAACTCGACGGACGACGAGCCGTGGATGTTGCGGAACTCGTGCTTGCGGTGGAGCACGAAGGCGGTCAGGCCGGCAACGGCGAGCAGCGCACCGGCGAAGATGATCGCCGGCCATCCCCGCAAGGAGAGCCGACGGTTGCTCACTGCCCCGCCCGATCGTTGCCGAGGTGCGTCCAGAGATTGTTCACGAGCTGCTGGACGCGGACGTTGTCGCGAATTCCGCCGGCGAGCGTGAACGCGCCGGCCGCGAAGACCTTCGCTCCGGCCTTCGTCTCGTAGTAGGTCATCTGAGCAGTCATTCCGCGGCCGTAGAGGTTCGGGATGTCGGCGACGACCCGGATCGACTTCGGCGACGCTGACGTCGTCCAGTCGGCCTCGATGCCGCCGGTCGACAACACGGAGCCGTTGTGGATGCTCATGCCGGCGAAGAGCCACGGGAACGTGCCGGTGTTGCGGACGATCCAGTTGCCGCGGTGCTCGCCGCTGTCGTTGTGGAAGTACTCGACGCCGAGGAGCGCCGCTTCCGGGCGGCCGAGGTCGCGCCACTTGATGACGCGGTACATCACGCGGCCGTGGATCACGATCTTCCAGTAGAAGTTGTTGGCGGAGAGGAAGACCAGGTTTCCGCCGCGATTCCGATAGTCGGTGACCGCGTCGTACTCGTGCGTGGTCACGTACTCGTGATGGCCGGAGAAGATGAGCAGCGAGTAGGCCTTCGCCAGCTGGCGCCCGCTCGCGTGCTTCAGCTCGGCGTCGGAGATGATGTCGACGTCCTTGTGGGTCTGGACAAGCCAGCGCAGCCACCAGGCCTCGTAGTGCTTGAAGTGCGGCGGCGTGCCGCGGTCGAGGAAGGGCCGGCCGAGCCGCGCGCTGTGCTGACATGCACACGCGTACCAGGTGTCGGCTCGCCCGTCGCCGTTGTCGTCGCGGTGGTTGTAGGCCTGCCACGTCTGCGTCGGGATAACGACCGCGACGCGGTTTACCCCGAGGTGCTTCGGCAGGAGCACGAAGGGCGCATAGCCGACCCGGCCGCCCGGGGCGGTGAGCTGGACGAAGTAGACGCCGCTCGGCCAGTCGCCGAGATGAACGTTCACGATCCGCCGGCCTGAGACGTGACCGATCGCGCGCTTTGCTGTCATCGGGACGCCGGTCATCGTGTCGTTGCCCATAATCGGGCCGGTCTCGGGTCCGACGTGCCGGATCTGGATCGAGACGGCGGGAGCCTTGTCGGTGATGACGAGACGGGCGACGCTGTTCGGTCCGTAGCTCTCGAGCGGGAACGCGGCTTCGACGGTGGGCTTGTCCGAGCTCTGTGCCGCGACGTCGCGGCCATCGTCCTCGTCGTACCCGTACACCGGCAGCACCTTCGAGTGACCTGCGCCGACGACTGTTGCTGCGAAGACAAGGGTGAGGATCTGAAGCGTGCGGCGCCGTGCGCCGGCGAACTGGATGTGCGAGTTGGTAGCCATGGCCCGACGCTCGGGCCGAGCCCCAACCGCTCAGTCATGGCGCACCAACGGCCGGCTAACGGGCCATATCCACCGCCCTCAGAAGGTGCTACAAAAGTCACGTGCTCGAATTTCGGATTCTCGGACCGCTCGAGGTCGCCGACGGCGAAGAGGTGCTCCAGCTCAGCGGGCAGAAGCAGCGCGCGCTGCTGGCGCTCCTGCTGCTTGACGCGAACAGGGTTGTCTCGACGGACCGGATCGTGGACGCGCTCTGGGGTGAGGAGCCGCCTCGAACTGCGGCGACCTCGTTGCAGAACTTCGTTTCGCAGCTTCGGAAGCTGCTCGGCTCTGACGTGCTGGTCACGAAGCCGCCCGGCTACCAGTTGAGGATCGCCCCGGAGCAGCTCGACCTCGAGCGGTTCGCGCGCCTCGTCGACGAGGCGCGAGAAGAACCGCCCAGCGAGCGTGCCGCGAAGCTCCGGCGCGCCCTCGCGCTCTGGCGCGGCCGGCCGCTTGCCGATCTCGGCTTCGAGGCGTTCGCGCAGCAGGAGATCGGACGCCTCGAGGAGCTACGGCTGGCGGCGCTCGAGGATCGCGTCGGGGCGGAGCTCGAAGCGGGCCGTCACAGCGACCTGGTCGGCGAGCTCGAGGCCTTCGCCGACGAACACCCGCTGCGCGAGCGGCTTCGCAGCCAACTGATGCTCGCGCTCTACCGCTCGGGCCGGCAGGCGGAAGCGCTCCAGATCTACCACGACACTCGGCGCGTCCTCGTCGACGAGCTCGGGATCGAGCCCAGCCCGGCGCTGCAGCAGCTGCACGGCGCGATCCTGCGCCAGGACCCGGGGCTCGAGGAGGGGCCACCGGTCCCAGCGGTGGCCGAGGACCGGATCAAGGACGTCGTCGAGACGATGCTGGCCGGCCGGCTCGTGCCGGTTCTCGGAGCCGACGTCGCCGACCTGACTGTGCGGCTGGCCGAGAGGTTCGAGTATCCGGCGAACGGGAGTGCGCTTCCGCAGGTCGCCCAGTACATCGCCGTGATGAAAGGCTCCGGGCCGCTCTACGACGAGCTGCACGCACTCCTCGATCCCGATCTGCCGCCGACCGCGCTCCACCGCTTCTTCGCGGCCCTACCGTCGCTCTTGCGCGGGCGGGGCGCTCCCCACCAGCTGATCGTGACCACGAGCTACGACCTGGCGCTCGAGCGCGCGTTTCTCGACGCGGGCGAGGAGTTCGACGTCGTCTCGTATCTCGCCGCCGGCCGCAACCGCGGCAAGTTCTGCCATGTCGCGCCCGATGGAACCGGGACGTTGATCGAGGTGCCGAACACATACGCGACCGAGCTCTCGCTCGAGCGCCGCACGATCATCCTCAAGCTCCACGGCCAGGTCGGGCGTAGCGCCGAGGAACGGGAGTGGGAGAGCTTCGTCGTCACCGAGGACGACTACATCGAGTACCTGGCGCAGTCCGAGGTCGCGAGCGTCGTCCCGGTCGCGCTGGGCGCCAAGCTGCGGCGCAGCCACTTCCTCTTTCTCGGCTACACAATGGCCGACTGGAACCTGAGGCTGCTGCTGCACCGGCTCTGGGGCGACCAGCCGCTCAGCTACCGGTCCTGGGCTGTCCAGCCGGAGCCGATGCCGATCGAGCGCGAGTTCTGGCGCCGCCGTGACGTCGACGTGCTCGAGATCCCACTCGAGCGCTACGTCGCGGCTTTGGCCCGGCAAGCAGGGCTCGAGCTCACAGAGGCTCCGGCGTGAGCGCGGTCGCGGCGCCGCCGAGTCCCTACAAGGGGCTGGCGCCGTTCGACGACTCCGAACTCGACGCGCTGCTCTTCTTCGGCCGCGAGCGCGAGATCGAGGTGATCGTCGCAAACCTGATGGCCTCACGCCTGACCGTCCTCTTCGGCGCGAGCGGAGTTGGCAAGACGTCGCTGCTGCAGGCCGGCGTCGCGCATCGCCTGAGGCGGGAGCAGAACGCCGTCGTGGTCGTCTTCTCGGCGTGGACTGGCGACGCGGTGGCGAACTTGCTCGACGCCGTCGAAGTTGCGGCGGGCGGCGATGCCGGTGCCTTACGCCGAGGCGGGCCGCTCGCGGACGTGCTCGCCGCGTGGACGCGGCGGCTCGACACCGAGCTGTACATCGTGCTCGACCAGTTCGAGGAGTACTTCCTCTACCACGAGAACGAGCACGGGCCGGGCACGCTCGCGGAGGAGCTCCCGGAAGCGCTGCGCCGAGCCGGCCTCCGCGTCAACTTCCTGATCGGGATCCGAGAGGATGCGCTGGCGAGCCTCGACGCGTTCAAGGCCCGGATCCCGAATCTGTTCGGGAACTCGCTGCGGGTCGACCGGCTCGAGCGAAGCGCCGCCCGGGCGGCGATCCTCGGTCCGCTCGACCGCTACAACGAGCTCGTCCCGGCGGGAGAAGGCGTCGAGGCGCAGCCCGAGCTCGTGGAGGCGGTTTTGGACGAGGTAGCTGCCGGCCGCGTCGATCTCGGGCTGTCCGGTCGCGGCGGCGTCGGCGAGGAAGACTCCGACCGGATCGAAGCCCCCTATCTCCAGCTCGTCCTCGAACGGCTTTGGGAGGTCGAGACGAGCCGCGGCTCGAATCGGCTGCGGCTCGAGACCCTGCGCGAGCTCGGCGGCGCGGCCCACATCGTCGAGGATCACTTGGAGCGGGCGATGGCGGCGCTCTCGCCGGACGAGAAGGACGCCGCCGCCGCGATGTACAACCACCTCGTCACGCCGTCGGGCATGAAGATCGCGCATCGGGCCGGCGATCTCGCGGGTTACGCGTCGATCGGGGAGGCCGAGACCCAGCACGTGCTCCAGCGCCTAGTCGAAGAGCGGATCGTCCGCGCCGCCGAGAACGGGGCGGAAGGTCCGCGCTACGAGATCTTCCACGACGTCCTCGCCGAGGCCGTGTTGGCCTGGCGGACCGAGCACGAGGCGGAGCGGAAGCTCGAGGCCGAGCGCGAAGCGGCGGGGCGACGCCACCGGCGCCTGCTCGCCCTGGCAATCGGGGCGCTCGTTCTGATTGCGATTCTCGGTGCGATCGCCGTCTATGCGCTCGTGCAACGTGGCGACGCTCGCAGCCAGGCGCATCGAGCCCGGGGCCGGGAGCTCGCCGCCAGGGCGCTGACGAGCGCGCCGGTCGACCCGGAGCAGGCCGTGCGGGATGCAGTGGAGGCGACTCGCTACGAGCGCTCTCCCGCTGTTGCGAACGTGCTACGCGCAACGCTGCTCGGAATGCGGGTGAAAGCGGTCTTGCCGGCCGGCGGAAAACCTGTCGGCGACGTCGATTTCAGCCCGGACGGAAAGCTCTTGGTCGTTGCCGGTGGCGACGGGCTTGCGCGGATCTACCGCGCGTCCGACGGGAAGCATCTACGCGACTTGCGCCACGGGTCTGCGCTATCTGCTTCGGTCTTCAGCCCCGACGGAACCAAGATCGCGACGGCCGGCGACGACTCGGCTGCGCGGCTCTGGGATGCGAAGAGCGGCGCCTTACTGCACGTCTTGCGACACGGAGGTCCTGTCACGAGCGCAAGCTTCTCGCGCGACGGGCGCCTGCTCGCGACCACGAGCGACGACAAGACGGCACGGATCTGGGACGTCTCGAGCGGCCGCCAGCTACAGCGACTCGAGCACCCGGGAGGCGTCTGGTCGGCCTCGTTCAGCGGCGACGGCGAGCTGCTCGTGACGACGCTCGTGCCGGCGGCCTTCGATCGAACCGCCCGCGTCTGGGACGTTGCGAGCGGAAGGCTTGTCGAGCGCCTGCAGCGGCCCGACCGGATGACGGTGGCGCGCTTTGCACCGACGGGTCCGCTCGTTGTGACGGCGGGTTTGGGTCACGTCGCGCAGGTCTGGAACGCACGATCGGGTAGGCAGGTGCACCCGCTCATCGGGCACTCGTCGGGGATCGAAGACGCCGAGTTCAGCGCGTCCGACCGCCAGATCGTCACGGCGAGCACCGACGAGAGCGCCCGCGTCTGGGACACCGCGACGGGTGGACTCGTCGGCGTGCTGACTGGCGCTCAAAACTTCGTCCTGCGCGCGACCTTCAGCCCCGACGGCCAGTGGGTCGCAACTACGAGCAGAGATCGAGTTGCGCGGATCTACGAACCGAACGGCACGCTGCGCGTGACGCTTGTGGGTCACCGAGACTCGGTCACGCACGTTGCGTTCAGCGCGGACGGCACTTCGATTGCCACCGCAAGCGCAGACGGAACGGCGCGACTCTGGGACCCTCGCGTGCAGCCTGATCTCGTTCCGCTCGGCACTCAGCGAGGCAACGAGGTCGCCGCCGTCGCGTTCAGCCAGGACGGCCGCCGGGTCGTCAGCGCCGGAACGAACGGGACGGTGCGGGTCTGGCGCGTTGGCGTACCTGGCCATGCGGTGGCGACGCTGAGACCCAGGAGCCGGGTAACCGCAGTAGCCATCAGCGGCGACGGCCGCCGGTCGGCGACCGCCGGTCCGGACGGATCCGTACAGGTTCGCGATGTCTCCTCCGGCCGCTCCGTATCCGTGATTCACGACGTCGGAGCCGTGCGAGCGCTCGCACTCAGCCTTCGAGGACGGCAGCTGGCGGTTATCGGCAAAGACGGCCGCGCGCACCTGTGGGATGTCGACGGGCAGCAATCCCTACGGACGGTCGGCGACAAGGTGCATGCGGTCTCATTCAGTGCCGATGGAGGACGGCTCGTGACCGCAGGCTCGGATGCGATCGCCCGCATCTGGGACGTCAAGAGCGGCAAGCCGGTCACGCCGCCGCTTGCCGGCCACCATGATTTGCTCACGTCTGCGTCGTTCAGCCACGACGGTCGTTACGTCGTCACGACGAGCCGCGACCACGATGCCCGGGTCTGGGACGCCCGAACGGGTCGACGGATCTGGACACTTGCAGGCTCATTCGCGCAGATCAACAGCGCAGCTTTCAGCTCCGATGACCGCTGGGTCGTCACTGCAGGGCCGGCCGCAACCGGGATCTGGGACATGGAGACCGGACGCCGACTGCTGGCGGTCAACGGGCGCGACCACCCGCTGACCGCCGTGGCGCTTTCGCCGCAGGGATGGCGGATCGCCGCCGGTGGCTTCGGCGGGACCGTCAAGACCTACGACTGCCGGCTCTGCGGGAATATC
Source organism: Actinomycetota bacterium (assembly GCA_005883955.1). Taxonomy (GTDB): domain Bacteria; phylum Actinomycetota; class Thermoleophilia; order Gaiellales; family Gaiellaceae; genus 13-2-20CM-68-14. The sequence goes on from VAXH01000059.1 coordinate 42,139, forward strand.
GACGATCTAGTCTCGGTGGCGCGGCAGCGGCTCGCGCACCTTCGTCACTAGTTTTGGTCAGCCGCTGCGCTGGGGCTCAGCGGAGGCTCTTCCAGCTTGGGCGAGAGCGGCGGGAGCTGAGCACCGGGCGGGCGAAGCAGGGGTTCGGTCGACCGAGCCGATTCGATCACCGGGCCCAGCGGCGGCAGTGAGGAGGGTTTCGGCGGCTCGTCGACGACCGGCAGGGCAGCTTCAGCCGCAACCGCCTCGCGGACGGCGGTCGGTGGAGCCGATTCGATCACCGGGCTGAGCGGCGGCAGCGAGGGAGGCTTCGCTGCCTCCTCGACGACCGGTGCGGCCTGCGCCGTGACGGTCGTTACCGCCTCGGCGACGGCGGACGTGACGCGCCGCTCGATCTCGAGCTGGAAGATCGCGCTTTGGGCCTGTACGCGGTAGCGGAAAGCACGCCCCTCGCCGACGACCCAGCCGACGAGGATCCCGATGAGGGCACCGACGATGATCGTTGCGACACCGAAGCCCGCCGGGATGCCCCAGACCGACCTGAGCGGCGTCAGCGGCACCGCGCCGACGAAGACGCCGAAGATGCCGCCGCCGACCGCGCAACCGACCCGGACGGTATCTGCCTTCCGCAGGAGCTGGTCGGCGAAGCGCTCGATGATCTTGGGGTCATAACCGGCCGCAGAAGACATCTCTGGATGATCGGCGTCCCGCGCCTCGACCTTGAGAACAACCGTGGTTGAATAGAGTGATGCGGCTGCGGCGGAAATCCGAGGGCCCGGCGCCGGTGCGCCGCATCCTCGTCGGGACGGACCGCTCCGAGACCGCGACCCGCGCGGTTCGCTGGGCCGCCCAGATGGCGGAGCGTTACGAGGCCGAGCTGGTCGTCTGCCAGTCCGTCCGCGAGGGGATGAACAAGTCCGAGACGCAGCGCGAGCTCGCTGCGTACACGGAGGATGTTGTCGGGCCTGAGGCAAGGCCGCTCGCGGCCCAGGGCAACGACCCGGCCCGCGTCATGGTCGACGTCGCGAAGGCGGAGGAGGTCGGTTCCTGCTCGAGAACGTCCCGAACCGCGTCTCCCACAATGCGCATTGCACGGTTGTGATCGTCCAGACCCATCTCGACGGAGGTAAGCGGTGACACAGGCCGAGGTCGAGGGCAGCCTTCTCGGCCGCGCGACCCGGGTCGCCTCGGTCTTCGCGAAGTACGGGTTGCGCGAGACGCGCGGCAGCGCCGACCCAATCGAGATCCGCGCCCGCCGACTCCGCGACGCACTCGAGGAGCTCGGTCCGACGTTCGCGAAGCTAGGCCAGATCCTCTCGACGCGTCCCGATCTCCTGCCGGCCGAGTTCATCATCGAGCTCTCGTCGCTCCAGGACGACGTTGCCCCACTGACCGAGGCCGAGGTCGTCCAGGTGATGGAGGAGGAACTCGGTGTTCCCTGGGAGGACGTCTTCGCCTCGATCGACCCCGAGCCGCTCGCGGCGGGCACGATCGGCCAGGTGCACAAGGCGACGCTCGAGAGTGGCGAGCGAGTCGTCGTCAAGGTGCAGCGACCCGGCGCACGCGACGAGATCATGCGCGACCTCGGCCTGTTGCGGCTGTTCGCGGAGAAGACCGAGAGCCGCGAGGCGCTGCGGCGGATCGTCGACTTGCCCGCGGTCGTGGAGCATCTGTCGAACTCGCTCCAACGCGAGCTCGACTTCGAGCAGGAGGCGGCGAACATCGATCAGATGCGCGAGGTGCTGCAGCCTTTCTCGCGGCTCGACGCGCCCGGCGTGCACCACCGGTTCACGACGAGGCGCCTGCTCGTGCTCGAGCTGATTCCGGGCGGGCCGGTCCGCGAGGCGCCGCAGGGCCCCGAGCGCAAGGAGGCAGCCGGCCAGCTGCTCGAAGCCTTTTACCGCCAGATCCTCACCGACGGCTTCTTCCACGCCGACCCGCATCCGGGGAACCTGCTCTGGTCTGACGGGACGATCTACTTCCTCGACCTCGGCATGGTCGGAGAGGTCCCGCCGGACGTCCGCGAGCGCGTGCTGCTGCTCCTGCTCGCCTTCTGGCAGGAGGATGTGCCCTTCCTGGCCGAGATCCTGCTCCTGCTGGCTCCGGAGCTGCCGGAGGAGCTCGACCTCGATGCCTTCCGCGACGAGATCGGCGAGCTGCTCGCCGAGTACCGGCACAAGTCGCTGTCCGAGATCCAGCTCGGGCCGATCATGCAGGGGCTGACCGAGATCGCCAGCCGCCACGGCGTCCGTCTCCCTGCGGCGCTCGCCCTCGTCGGCAAGGCGCTCGCGCAGATGCAGCTGACCGCGGCCGAGCTCGATCCCGAGCTCGACCCCTTCTCGGTCGTCGGCGGCTTCGTAGGCAAGAACCTGCTCACCCGGGTGCGCACGAGCGCCGACCCGAAACGGATCTTCTACGAGTTCCAGAAGCTCGAGGTGCGCGCGAACGCGCTCGTCGAGGCGATCGAGCGGATCGCAGGGGCTCGCCCTGGCGCCCGCATGCAGATCGACGTCAAGGGGACGACGCCGCTCGAGGACACGATCCGCAGGGCGGCGCGGGCGCTCTCGCTGGCGATCGCGGCCGGCTCGTGCCTGGTCGCCGCGGGCTCGACGGCCGCGGCGCACGTCCAGTCGTGGATCCCGGTCACGCTCGGCGTCGTCGGCGGAGTCCTCACGATCCTGCTTCTGGTCGGCCTGCGCCGCCGCTGACATGTTCGACCACGTGACCATTCGCGCCTCGGACCGCGAGGCATCGGAACGTTTTTACGAGACGGTCTTGAAGACCGTCGAGATCAAGAAGACCTACAGCGGCGAACACTTCGCGGAGTGGCGTAGCTTCTCGCTCGCTCAAGCGAGCGACGAGAAGCCGGTGACGCGACGTCTGCACATCGGCTTCGTCGCGCCCTCGCGCGAGTTGGTGGACGAGTTCTGGCGAGTCGGCACCGAGGCCGGCTACCAGGACGACGGCGCGCCGGGCCCGCGGCCTCAGTACTCACCCGAGTACTACGGGTCGTTCCTGCTCGACCCAGACGGCAACAGCGCCGAGGCTGTCCACCACGAGGAGCGGCGGGCCGGCCCGATCGACCATCTCTGGATCCGCGTTGGCGACCTCGGAGCTTCGAAGCGGTTCTACGAGGCCATAGCGCCCTACAGCGGGTTCCGTCTGCGCCACGAAGCGCCCGATCGGGGGACGTTCGTCGGCGAAAGCGGGTCCTTCTCGGTCGTGTCAGGGGCGCCGACGCAGAATCTTCACATGGCTTTCCCCGCGGCGGACAACGCCACGGTGGTTTCTTTTCACCGGACGGGGGTCGGCATGGGCTATCGCGACAACGGGGCTCCCGGCGAGCGCCCCGTCTACCACCCGGGGTACTACGGTGCCTTCGTGCTCGATCCCGACGGCAACAACACCGAGGTCGTCAACCACAACCGCTGAGCGGCCCGGCTCAGGCCTTTCCGCGGGGGCGCCGCGCTCAGCCCAAGTAACAGACTGTTACAAGGAAAGCCGTGTCCTAAGGGAGTGGTCCGGCATCGCGAAGCCGCTGCTCAACTCGACAACGGCAAGTAACAGACTGTTACTAAATGATTGAGCCGCCGGGGCCCACGGAGCACGCTCGTGCGTGTTCGACGAGGGGTTTGGGACCGCAGGCTCTATGGCCGTTTCTTGCCGAGCGCCTTCACGACGCGGCGCTCGGCCACGAGCGCGACCAGGCTCATCATGGTGCCGAGGATGAAACGCTCGAGCCGGCGCGGGATCTGCATCGGCGCCGAGCGTAACGAAGACGGGGGCGGCGACGCGCGCCGCCCGGCCGCGGAGCGGCCTGTCCGCGAAGCGGACCAGTGGAGGGGGTCTCTGGGGGAACCGGGAGGTTCCCCCAGCAGCTCTTTCAGGCGCTACTCGTACTTCAGCGCCTCGAGCACGTTCAGCCGCGAGGCCCGCCGCGCCGGGGCGATCGCGGCCAGGATGCCGGCCACCATCGCCGCGACGGTGAAGATCACCAGCGACGCGACCGGCAGCGAGAACGTGACGCCGTACTTGCCGAGCGCGTGCGTCACGGCGGCCGCGAGCATGATCCCGAGCGGCAGCCCGAGGGCCGCGCCGATCAGGGCCGTGATCACGCTCTCGTGCCGCACCATTCGCCGGGCTTGCCGCCGGGTCATCCCGACCGCGCGCAGCATCCCCAACTCGCGTGTCCGCTCGAAGACCGAGAGGACGAGCGTGTTCAGCATCCCGAACAGGCTCACGATCACGCTCAGCGCGAGCAGGACGTAGAGCAGGTTCAGCATCGTGTTGATGAAGGACGACTGCGCCTTCACATAGGCGGCTTTTGTCTGTGCCTTGGCGTCCGGGAACGCCGCCAGTGCCCGGTCGAGCCCTGCCTGCGTCGGCGAGCCGTCGATCAGCGTCAGCGAGTTCGATCGCCGTGTGAACGTCCGGTCGAAGGCCTGGCGGGAGACGACCACGCCGCCGAGCACCTCCATCACTTGTGGCGGCTGGAAGATCCCCGCCACCGTCAGCCGCACGGGCTTGCCGGCGGGCGAGCGCAGCGTAAAGGCGTCGCCGACGGCGAGATGATGCTTCTTGGCGAACCTTTGCTTCACGAGCGCCCCGTGGCCGTCGAGACTGGCCAGTGTCGCGTTCGACCCCTGCCTCCAGTCGAAGTGGTAGACGCGGGCGATCGTCGCCGGCTCGACGCCGTTGACGTTCACGTTCGCCGTGCCGATCCGGCCGCGGTCGGAGCGGATGTCGGATGCCAGGGTCACGCCCGGCGCCTTTGTGACCGCGCGTCCGGCGCCTGCCGGGAACGCTGACCAGCCGTTCTGCGAGGTGACGACCCAATCTGCGGTCACCTGCTTGTTGATCGCGCGGTCGACTGAGCCATGCAAGCCCTTGCCGAGCGCGGCGACGAAGGTGACGAGCGCGAGCCCGATCATCAGCGCCGCAGCCGTTGAAGCCGTGCGGGCGGGATTGCGGGTCGCGTTGTCGGTCGCGAGCCGCCCTGCCGCGCCGCCGAGCCGCTTCGCCGGGATGCCGACGACCGCGGCCAGGGCGGTGACGAGCACCGGCGCGAAGCCGGCGACGCCGAGCAGGCCGAGCAGCGCCCCGCCGGCGAGCGCGAGCAGCGACTTGCCCGAGCCGAGGTGGCCGCCCAGCGTTGCGTAGGCGATCAGCGCCGAAGCGATCCCGAAGAGAATGACTCCCGCGACCGGTCCCAGCCGCTTCTTCCGCTGAATCACGGCGCCCTCCCGGACGGCCGCGATCGGCGGCACGCGGGTCGCGCGCAGCGCCGGCACGAAGCCGGCGAGCACAGTCACGAGCACGCCGAGGATGAGAGAGATCACGAACGTGTGCGTCGCGTAGACGGACGACGTCTGCGGCAACGTCAGCCCGAGAGCGCCGAACAGAGAGCTCAGGCCCCTCGCGAGCCCGAACCCCGAGACGAGACCGATCACCGAGGCGACCAGCCCGATCGCGAACGACTCGAGCACGACGGAGCGGAGCACCTGGCGCCGGGAGGCGCCGAGAGTCCGCAAGGTCGCGAGCTCGCGCGTCCGCTGCGCGACCGTGATCGAGAGGGTGTTGAAGATCACGAAGGCGCCGACGAAGAGCGCGATCCCGCCGAAGCCGAGCAGGAAGCCGCGAATGAAGCTGATGAAGCTCGCGACGCCCTTCTTGTCCTCGTTCGCCTGCTCCTTGGCCGTCCGCACCCGCGCGGTCGCGGGCACTTCCCGCTTCAGCTCGGAGATGAGCCGGTTCGCGGAGACGCCGGGCTTCGCGGCGACCGAGATCACCGAGTAGCCGTGCAGGTCGAGCAGCCGCTGAGCCGTCGGAATCGTGAAGACGGCGATGGTGGCGCCGCCGAGCGACTTGACGTCGCCGTAGGTTGCGGTGCCGACGATCCGGAACGACTCCCTCGGCCCGCTCGCGGCGACGCCGACCTTGTCGCCGACCGCGAAATGGTGTTTCTTCGCGGTCTCGGCGTCGATCACGACCTGGTGTGGGCCGTTCGCCCAGTGGCCCTCCTTCAGCTTGAGCGGGTTGAAGCGCGGCTGCGAGGTGTCGATTCCGAACCCGAACGTGGGGTTGCCGTTGGACTGGATCGCCTTGCCGTCGCGCCCGATCAGGTTTGCGTGCGTCGAGTCGCCGTTCAGGTCGATCAGTGCCCCCGCGGCGGCGCCAACGTCGCGATTCCGCCTGATTCGCTCGAGCACGGCCTCCGAGACGGTCGCGTTGCCGCCGTTCGAATAGTCGACGAGCTTCCGGCCGCTCACGACCGCGTCGGTGTGGCTGTAGGAGCTGGTGAAGATCGAGTCGAACGCCTTCGAGATCGTGTCGGTGAGGACGAAGCTGCCGCTGACCATCGCGACGCCGAGCACGATCGCGAGCGCGGTCAGAACCGCGCGGACGCGGCGGGCCAGCAACCCCTTGAGCGCAACCCCGGTCATTGCCCCGTCACCTCCTGGATCGCGTCGATCACCTCGGCCTGCGACGGCCGAGCGAGCGACTTGGCGATCTGGCCGTCCGCGAGGAAGAGAACGCGGTCGGCGATCGTCGCGGCCACCGCGTCGTGGGTGACCATCACGGTCGTCTGTCCGAGTTCGTCGACGGAACGGCGGACGAGCTCGAGGATCTCAGCGCTCGTGGCCGAGTCGAGGTTTCCGGTCGGCTCGTCGGCGAAGAGGACCGTCGGCCGGGAGACGAGCGCTCTCGCAATCGCCACCCGCTGCTGCTGGCCGCCCGAGAGCTCGGACGGCCGGTGCTTCCGCCGGTCCTGGAGGCCGACGCTCTCGAGCAGCTGCTGGAACCAGGGACGTTCGGGCTTCCGGCCGGCGATCGTCAACGGCAGGAGGACGTTCTCCTCGGCCGTCAGCATCGGCAGCAGGTTGAAGAACTGGAAGACGAAGCCGATGTGCCGGCGGCGCAGCTTCGTCAGCTCGTTGTCCTTCAGCGTCGCAATCTCGATGCCGGCGATCTCGACGGAACCGCTCGTCGGCTGGTCGAGGCCGGCCAGGATGTGCATCAGCGTCGACTTGCCCGAGCCCGACGGCCCCATGACGGCGGTCAATTCTCCACCGGGCACTTCGAGCGAGACGCCGCGGAGGGCGTCGACGGCCGTGTCGCCCTCCCCGTAGCGCCTCGTCACTGCGTGAGCGGCGACTGCCGGCGGGCTGTGGTCGATCAGGACGCGCTCGTCGCTGAGCGCGGCTGCTGCTGCAGCTGCATTCATGGTGACTCCTTGGGTCGTAGGTTTCATCGCTGCCCACGCTAGGGGCGCGCGTTCGGTAGTTCGTCGGCCTGCGGCCCGATTTCTACTCGTCCCAGCGGATGATCTTGAAGTCGTCCTCCCGGACGACGACACTCTGGCGGCGGTGGACTACCTTCAAGACATGACGACGAGCATCGCCAACCTCGCGCGCCGGGTCTGGCCGCTGATCCGGCGCTACGGCTTCGACTTCCTGGTGCTGCTGGGCATGCTCGAAGCCTCGCTCGAGCTTGC
>VAXH01000060.1:0-72660 GCA_005883955.1 Actinomycetota bacterium
CGGGGCGCTTCCTGCCAGGCTACGGCGAGTTCGAGGGCCGGACAACCGATGCGGTCGCCGAGCCGGTCGTGGAATGGCTGCACGAGCACGAGCTGCTCGTCGAGGCGGGAACGATCAGCCACCGCTATCCGGTGTGCTGGCGCTGCCGCACGCCGCTCGTGTTCCGCGTCGTCGACGACTGGTTCATCTCCGCGACCGAGATCCGGCAGCTGATGCTCGATGGCAACGACGAGGTCGCCTGGCACCCGCCGCAGTACAAGAAACGGATGGACGACTGGCTGCGGAACATGAGCGACTGGAACATCTCGCGGCGGCGGTACTTCGGACTGCCCCTGCCTTTCTATCCCTGCGAGTGCGGGCGGCTGAACGTCATCGGCTCCCGCGCCGAGCTCGACGAGCGCGCGGTGTCGGGGCTCGAACAGCTCGAGGAGCTGCACCGCCCCTGGATCGACGCGGTGAGCATCCGCTGCGAGGACTGCGGCGCCGAGGTGAAGCGCATCGAGGAGGTCGGAGACGCGTGGCTCGACGCGGGGATCGTCCACTTCTCGACGCTCGGCTGGCAGAACCCGCAGTGGATGCGAGAGGGCAACGCGACCGGCGCAGCTCGTGGGGTGACGCACGCCGATCTCCCGGATCACACTTACTGGGAGGAGTGGTTCCCGGCCGACTTCGTCACCGAGGGCCGCGCCCAGATCCGGCTCTGGTTCTACTCGCAGTGCTTCATGGCGATCTCGCTCGACGGCCGCCAGCCGTACGGGAGCGTCCTCACCTACGAGAACCTGCTCGACGAGAACGGGCGCGAGATGCACAAGTCCTGGGGGAACGCGATCGAGCTGAACGAGGCGCTCGACCGGATGGGCGCCGACGTGATGCGCTGGCTGTACTGCGAGCAGAACCCGAGCCAGGAGCTCCGCTTCGGGTACTCGCTCGCAGACGACGTGAAGCGGCGGCTGCTCACCTTTTGGAACTCCGTCTCGTTCTTCGTCACCTACGCCAGGATCGCGGAGTTCGATCCCTCGACGCCGGTCGGCGAGCTACGGCCGCTCGACCGCTGGCTCGCATCGCGGACGTCGGCCTTCGTGACTGAGGTGACCGAGAACTACGAGCGCTACTGGATGCCCGGCGTCGTCAATGCGTTCGAGCGTTTCGTCGACGATCTGTCGAACTGGTACATCCGGCGTACGCGGCGCCGGTTCTGGGACGGCGACGAGACGGCGCTGCGCGTGCTGTGGGAGGCGCTGCGCACGTCGCTCCAGGTGATCGCACCGGTGATGCCTTTCCTCGCCGAGCATCTCTGGCAGAACATCGTCTCGAAGGACAAGTCGGTCTTCCTCTACCCGTGGCCGGAGGCGGGCGAGATCGACGAGGCGCTGAACGCGGAGGTGGCGGCGGTGCGGCAGGTCGTCGAGCTCGGCCGTCAGGCGCGTGCGACGTCGCGGCTGAAGCTCCGGCAGCCGCTGCGCCGGGTCGTCGTCGCCGGCGCGGACGGGGCCCGCTCGCACGCCGACGAGATCGCTGAGGAGCTGCGCGTGAAAGAGGTCGAATTCGGCGACGTCGATGCGAGCGAGCTCAGGGTGAAACCGAACCTGCCTGTGCTGGGGCCGAAGCTCGGCGCGGCGCTGCGCGACGTGCGCGAAGCCCTCGCCCGAGGCGAGTTCGACGAGCTCGAGGCCGGCCGCTTCCGGGTCGGGGACCACGAGCTCGGGCCCGACGAGGTCCTCGTCGAGCAGACCGGTAAGGAGGGCTGGGCCGTGGCGAGCGCCGACGGCGTCACCGTCGCACTCGACACGGCGCTCGACCCCAGCCTCGCGCTCGAGGCGCTCGTCCTCGACCTGATCCACCAGATCAACGCGCTGCGCAAGGAGCAGGGCCTCGAGCTGACCGACCGGATCCGGATCACGCTGCCGGCAGCGCAGAGCGAACTGCTTGAGCACGAGGACTGGATCAAGCAGGAGACGCTTGCGGTCGAGATCGAGATCGACGGCGATTGCGCCGAGCCGCAGATCGCGAAGATCTAGCGTCTCTTCGGCACGTGTCCCCCCAGTGCCTGGCACCGGGACACGCACCGAACTGCCATGTCCGTGGATCGGCGCCTCGGCGGCCGTGTCCCCATGCCTGGCACCGGGACACGCCTCTTTCGGACGGCGGCGCGGCGTTGTAGCCTCCAACCGAGAGGAGGCGCGTAATGCGCGACTGCCCGGAGTGCGGCGGCCCCGTCGAGGCGAGGTTCCACTACTGCCCCTGGTGCTCCGCTCCGCAGCGCCGCAAGCTCGTCGAGTTCTTCCGGCCGCACGAGGAGCTCGACAGCGATCACGGCAAGGCCCTCCGCGTTTCGCGCTACTTCGGCAGCACGGAGCCCGAGCGACACGTCCGCTTCAGCGTCTGGAACGAGACCGGCAGCGCCGAGGCGGCGGTCTCACTCGACGAAGAAGAGGCGCACCGGCTGGCGAAATTCATCCTCGCGAGCGGTCCGCCCCGACCGTCGCGGCAGCGCCTGCTCGAGGCGGTCCTGGGCCTAGCGGGCGGAAGCCGGCGCAGGTAGCGCTGCCAGCCGCTCCCCGAAGGCCGCGGCGACCGGCCGGACGCGCGCGACATCGTCTTCGTCGAAACGGCGACCGTTGACGTACATCTCGGCGAGGCCCCACGGTCCCGCAGGCCCCGGCAGGGGAAGCATCAGCAGCGAGTCGAGCTTCAGCTCGGCGAGCAGAGCCGCCTCACCCGGATCGGCTTGGGGATCGAGCAAGGACACGCAGGCGGGTTCGCCGCGCTGCAGCGCCGATTCCGTCAGGGGGAAGTCCGAGATCAGATACCCGTGGCCGAGCACGAGCGTACGGCCGTCGCGGGAATGCTCGGCGACCTGGATCAGGACGTCGCCGACGACCCGTGAGATCGCGCAGGCGAGCCCGTCCACGACCCCCACGAGCTCCCGCGTCGCCGCATGCAACAAGCCCGGCAGGCTCGTCTCGCCTTCCAGCGCCTCGACCGCTCGTCGTTGCCGTTCGTCCACCACCGGATTATCCCCGCCGGGACGGCCGCCAAGCGCCCGCGCGTACGGAGTGCATGAAACGCGCTTTGGTGATCCTCGCCGCGGCGGCCTTGCTCGCGCCTTCCTCACAGGCGCAGGTCGCCTCCGGCGGGACCCCGGTTGCGCTGGTCACCTCCGAGACGCAGAACGAACTGCTGGCCGTCTCGCTACCGGGCGGCAGGATCCTGAAGCGGCTGCGAATGGCCACGGATCCCGAGAACGTCGAGACGAGCGATCGCACCGCAGTCGTCGTCAGCACCCGCGGCGCAGCCGTGACGCTCGTCGATGTCCGTCGTCTGAGGGTGGCGAAGGTGCTCCGAGGCTTCGGCTCGCCCCATATCCCGTTGATCGGCGCAGACGGACGCTTCGCGTACGTCACAGACGACGCACGCGGACAGCTCGTCGTCATAGACCTTGTCCGCAGGCGGGTTACCGGTCGCGTCTTCGTGGGCTTCGGCGCGCATCACATGGCGGAGGACGGGCCCGGGAACCAGCTCTGGATCGCGCTCGGCGAACGAGCCCGCTCGATCGCGGTCGTCGACGTCTCGAACCCAGGACATCCGCACCTGTCTGGTCACGTCGACCCCCGCGGCGGCGCTCACGATCTCGCCTTCTCTCCAGGCGGTGCGCGAGTCTGGGTGACGTACGACGATCGTTCCGAGGTCGGCGTCTTCTCGGCGAGCACCGGCAAGCTCTTGCGCCTGCTTCCCGCCGGCTCCGCGCCTCAACACATCCTGTTCGGCCCGGCCGCCGCCGGAGGCCATGCCTACGTCACGAGCGGAAACGACGGCACGCTGCGCATTTTCTCGGCCCGGACGGGACGACTGCTTCACGCCGTCCGCACCTCGTACGGCTCGTTCAACCTGGCGACATACGGAAGCTTCGTGGCGACGTCCTCTCTGTACCGCGGGACACTGTTGGAGTTCGACGAAGACGGCCATCTCCGGATGACGAGACACGTCGCGCCGGCCGCACGCGATCTCGCCTTCGCGGAGTTGCCGTAAGCTCGCCTCCATGCTCACCGTCGGCGACCAGGTTCCGGACGCAACCGTCTGGTTCGCGCCACGGGAGACGGTTTCGCTACGAGACGTCGTCGAGGAACGCCCCGCCCTGTTTCTCTTCTACCTCTTCGACTGGTCCTCGACCTGAACGAGCGAGATGGAGCTCCTGCGTGACAGGAGCACGGAGTTCGAGCAGGCCGGCGTCCAGAAGTTCGGCATCTCCCGCGATTCGCCCTGGACGCACATCGCCTGGACCCAGGCGCTCGACCTGAACTTCCCGCTGCTCTCCGACTGGAACGGGGAAGCGATCCGCGGATTCGGGATCGCTTCTGAGTTCCGCGGCTTCAAGGAGGTCGCCCGCCGCTCGGCCTTCCTGGTCGACCTAACCGGGACTGTGCGCGGCGCCTGGACCTACGAAGACGCCGAGGTGCCCGACTTCGACGTTTTGCTGGCGGCGGCGAAAGCGCTCTAGCCGGCCCTGCGGATCGAGGCGATCAGCTCCGACTTGCCCATCTTCGATCGGTCCGAGATCCCCTTCTTGCGGGCCACGTCGTAGAGCTGCTGCCGGTTCCGTTCCTCGAGCGCGTGGCCGGCCTGCCCACCGCGGCGGGCGCCCTTGCGAGCCTCGGTCTGGAGAGCGCGCCTGGTTGTCGTCGGCAGGTGGGCGATCGTGCGCTTCTTCGTGGCGGCCCGTTGCGCCTTCTTGACATTGCGCTTAGCCGCCTGAGTTTGCTTCCTGGTAGCCATGCAGATCGACTACCCGACCGTCCTGGTCTCAACCCTCCCCTTCCGCAGGTCGCTCAGCATCGCGCGGCGAGCGGCCGTCGAGGGCGCAATCTCTCTCCCCACTCCTGCTGCGGCGCCCGTCCGGGCAACCGCGTGACACCAGCGTCGTCCAGGACGAGGAGCCCCCAGCTACATACCCATCGCGTGATAGCCCGAGTCGACGTACAACGTCGTCCCGGTGACATTGCAGGCGTCTTCGGAGAGCAGGTACGCGGCGGCCGCGCCAACGTCGTCCGCACTGATGTGGCGGCGAAGCGGGGCGCGCTCCTCGACGATCGCCTCCATCGTCGGGAAGCCGGCGATCGAGCGGGCGGCCAGCGTCCGCACCGGCCCGGCCGAAACAGCATTGACGCGGATGTTCTTGGCGCCGAGATCCCAGGCGAGGTACTGGACGGACGAGTTGAGCGCCGCCTTGGCGACACCCATGACGTTGTAGTGGGGCACCGCCCGCACGCCCCCGAGATAGGTCATCGTCACGATCGAGCCGCCGCCGGCGGCCTCCATCAGAGGCTCGGCCGCCCGCGCCGTCGCCACCAGTGAGTACGCGCTGACGTCGAGCGCCATCCAAAAGCGGTCGCGCGGCGTATCCGTAAAGCGGCCCTCGAGATCCTCGGCGGCCGCGAACGCGACCGAATGGACGAGCAGATCGAGCTCCCCGCCGAAGATCTCCCCCGTCTCGGCGACGACGCGGGCGACGTCGTCGTCCGAGCGGACATCGCAGGCGGTGACGAGCGGCGAGTCGACAGTCCCGGCGAGCTCGCGGACGCCGGCCTCGATCCGGTCTCCCTGGTAGGTGAAGGCGAGCCTGGCGCCGCCGTCGGCAAGGCGCTTCGCAATCGCCCAGGCGATCGAGCGCTTGTTCGCGACGCCGAGGACGAGGCCGCGCTTGCCGGAGAAATCAGCCACGGCGGGCGAGTTTACGGTTTCTCGGCTACCCTGCGAGACTTGCGCCGCGTCGTTCTTCTTCCGCTCGCTGCGGCGCTGATCCTCACCTCCGCGGCCTCCGCAAGTTGGCAACCGATCCGCCGCAGCTACGGCGAGTTCAGCCTTCCGCGGGTGCGCGCGGGGACACTCAAGATTCCCGCCTCCTCCTCACACGGGCGCCTGACCGTGCTCGTCGACCTGCGGCTCCCCCCGCTCGCCGCCTACAACCGGAACCTCTTCAGCGCGCGAGCCCAGCGCGCCGCCGCCGCCGAGCTGAAACGTGCGATCCCGTCCGCGCGGATTTCGTATCGCTACCGGGTCGTGCTGGACGGCTTCGCCGTCTCGCTGCCGGCCCGCAAGCTGCCGGCGCTCGCCCGGCTCCACTTCGTGACCAGGTTCTACCCCAGCGTCCGCTACGCGCTCGACACCAACGAGAGCCCGGCGATCATCGGCGCCGACCAGATGTGGGCGACGACAGGCGACCGCGGCGACGGCGTCAAGATCGGGATCGTCGACGACGGGATCGACCAGACGAACCCGTTCTTCAGCCCGACGGGCTTCGGCTATCCGGCCGGGTTCCCTCGCGGGGCGACCGCCTTCACGACGCCGAAGGTGATAGTCGCCCGTGCCTTCCCCGGCCCCGGCTCCGGCGCGCAGGGGAAGCTGCCGCTCTACCGCCAGGCCTCGTTCCATGGGACCCACGTTGCCGGGATCGCCGCCGGCGACGCGGGAACGACCGCGCCGGCCGGCCCGGACCATCCGACGATCACCGGCCTGAGCGGCGTCGCGCCACGCGCCTGGCTCGGCAATTACCGCGTCTTCAACACGCCGACGCCGACCGGGTACGATGCCTTCACACCGCAGATCGTCGCCGCGTTCGAATCGGCCGTCGACGACGGCATGGACGTGATCAACTTCTCCGGCGGAGGGCCCGAGGTCGATCCGCTCAGCGACGCGCTCGTCGAGGCCGTCCGCAACGTCTCGAACGCGGGCGTCGTGCCTGTGATCGCGGCGGGTAACGATCGCGACGATTGGGGTCTCGGCTCGGTCGGCTCGCCGGGGACAGCGCCCGATGCGATCTCGGTCGCGGCTGTTTCGAACAGCCACGTCTTTGCGCCTTCGCTCAACGTGACCACGAGCGACGCACCGGCGACGTTGAAGAACATCCCCTTCCAGGACGACTTCCCGGTCCCCGACGCCTGGACGAGCGCCGACCAGAGGCTCGTCGACGTCGGCACGATCGTCGGCACCGACGGCAGTCCGGTCGAGCGGCACCTGTGCGGGCCCGCCTCCGATCCCAACACACGCGGGACGCTGCCGCCGGACTCGGTCCGCGGGACGATCCTGCTCGTCTCTCGCGGCATCTGCGCGTTCACGACCAAGGCTGCGAACGCCCAGATCGGCGGCGCCGCAGGCCTCGTCCTGGTCGACAACCGGCCCGGCGAGGCGAACTTCATCCCCCTGCAGCTGCCGCTGGACGCCGGCATGGTCTCCGACCTAGACGGCGCTCGGCTGCGGGCCTACCTCGACTCGAAAGGCGGCCGGGCGACAGTCCGCTTCGTCAAGTCGTTCGACCAGCTGCAGACGGGCCGCAGCGGCGTCATCACGAGCTTCTCCTCCGCGGGCCCGACCGATTTCGGCCACCAGCTCAAGCCCGATCTCGCAGCGCCGGGCGGACAGATTCTCTCCGCGACGCTACCCGAGGCCCTCGGCGAGCCGTTCGCTGTCTTCGACGGCACCAGCATGGCGACCCCGCACGTCGCGGGCGCCGCCGCACTGCTCGTCGCGCGCCATCCAGCCTGGACGCCGGCGGAGATCAAGTCGGCGTTGATGTCGACCGCGGGCGCGGCCTGGGGAGATACGGCGCGGACGCAGGAAGCCTCCGTGCTGCTCGAGGGCGCGGGGCTCGTCAACGTCCCGCGCGCGGACGATCCGAAGCTCTTCACAACACCTGTCTCGCTCTCCTTCCAGGACCTCAACGTCACTGCCGGCAGCGCCCGGCGCTCGCTCCTGCTCGAGGTTCAGGATGCGGGCGGCGGCGGGGGGACCTGGACGCTCGGGCTCCAGAGCCAGGCCGCGACGTCCGGCGCGTTCGTCGACCTGCCGGCGACCGTCGCCGTGCCGCCTGGAGGGACCGCCGAGATTCCGGTCGTCATCCGGGCAGACGCCACTGCTGCGACGGGCGACAACGACGGCTTCATCACACTGACGCAGGGGTCAGCGATGCGGCGGGTGCCTTACTATTTCGCCGTCGAGCGACCCGGGGCCGAGCTCACGCCGGTGGTGCCGCTGAAGAAGTTCCAGACCGGGGACACGCGCACCGGCAAGTCGAACATCGGCCAGTACCGCTTCCCGACCAGCCCCTTCGGGCCGCCGCCGACCTACACGGGCGCGCCGATGGACGAGAGCGGCGGCGAGAAGCTCTACTCGCTCCACATCAGCCAGCCGGTCGCGAACGTCGGCGCGGCAATTATCGGTGTCTCAGCGGGCGCGCTGGTCGAGCCGTGGCTCCTCGGCTCTCGCGACGAGAACGACGTTCAGGGGTACGCCGGCACGCCGGTCGACGCGAACCTACTGACGAGCGACTATCGGCTCGACGTCGGCGTCGCCGGCGCCGTCTTCCCGCGCGAGAAGCGCTACTACCTCGCCGTCGATTCAGGCCGCGACATCTTCACGGGCCGCTCGCTCGCAGGGGCCTACGTGCTCCGTTCCTGGGTGAACGACGTGACGCCGCCGAAGTTCAAGCTCCTGACGAAGCGGGTCACCGCCGGCCGGCCGCTACTCGCGGCACGCGTGACCGACCTCGGTTCAGGCGTCGATCCGCTCTCGCTCGTGATCGAGTATCGGAGCAACGTGCTGCTTGGAGCGGCGCTGTACGACCCGGCCAGCGGCCTGGCGCTGTTCGGTATCCCCCGCTCGGCCCCGCCCGTTCGCCGCGGTCTGTTCAAGGGCGCTGCGCTGGCGGCGGACAACCAGGAGACGAAGAACGTCGACCAGATCGGCGCCAACGTCCTGCCGAACACGACGATCAAGCGCATCAACGTGCGTGGCACGACGAGGCCGACCGTGACCTGGCTGCTGCCGCTCGGGACGTCCTGCGCAAAGGGCAGCACGTCGCTTGCCGTCGCCGCCTCGGCGCCGGGCAGGATCAAGGCCATCCGCTTCTTCGACGGCAAGCGTCTGATCAAGACCGTCCGCCGTGGAACCATTGGCCTCTACACCGCGAGCTGGCGTGCCGGGTCCGCCAAGCGCGGGCCGCACAAGCTCCGCGTCGTCCTGCAGTCCCGCGGGCGCTCGGTTCAGGCGCGGCGCAACGTTCGGGTTTGCCGCTAGATCCAAGGCGTCGCTTGCGATGCTGTCGAAGAGGTCGTCCGATTCACTCGGGCGGCCGCTAATCCCGGGTTGAGAGAGATTGAGCACTGAAAATGCACCTCGCGAAAAGGGTCCTGTCGCTGTCGTCACCGGCGGCTCGAGCGGGATCGGGGCCGCCATCGCCCGCAGCCTTGCCCGGCGCGGTTGGCAGCTCGTCCTGCTTGCTCGCGGGGAGGAGCGGCTGATCGAGGTCGCAAGCGAGGTCGGAGCCGAGCACGAAGCCTGCGACGTGGCCGATCGTGCCGAAGTCGAGCGCGTGGCCAAGGCGGTACGCGAACGGCACCCGGCGATCGGCCTGCTCGTCAACAACGCCGGCATTCCGGGGGGCGGCGGCTTCCTCGACCTCGACCCGGAGCAGATCGAGGCGATCGTGCGGACGAACTACCTCGGCTCGGTCTGGTGCCTGCGGACATTCCTGCCCGCGCTCGAAGCGGGCGCTCCGGCGGACCTCGTCAACATCGCGTCGGTCGCCGGCACGATCGCGGCCGGGTACTCGGGACCATACAGCGCCTCGAAGCACGCGCAGCTCGCGTTCTCCCGCTCTGTGGGTGTCGAGCTCGCCGGCAGCGGGATCACCGTGCACACGATCATTCCGGGCTTCATCGACACGCCGGGATTCCCGAACCGGTCGCGCTTCCGCACTCGCCTGCTGCAGGGATTGGTCGCCGGTCCCGAGCTCGTCGCCGAGCAGGTCGTCCGCGCCGTCGAGCGCAATCGCCTCGAGCAGTTCGTCCCACGCTGGTATCGGCCGGCGGCGATCGTCCAGGCGACCGCTCCCGCACTCCTCGCCCGTGCCGCCCGCGCTGGTGCCGTACGCCGCAAGCGGAAATAGAATCGGTCTGAGCATGGATTCGTCATTTTCCGCCAGCGAGGTCGCGCGTGTCGCCAATTTCCGCGCCGCGCTGCGTGCTTTCCTGCGCAAGAGCGAGCGAAACGCCCGGCAGTCGGGACTCACGCCCCAGCGCTATCTGCTGCTGCTGATGATCAAGGGCACGCCCGACGGCAGCGAGCAGTCGACCGTGACCGAGCTCTCCGAGCGGCTGCAGCTCGCCCAGAGCACCGTCACCGAGCTCGTCCGCCGGGCGGAGGAAGCCGGGCTGGTCGAGCGCGAGCAGTCGGCGTTGGACGGCCGCGTCGCCCACCTTCGGCTGACGGCGGAAGGCGATCGCCGCCTGATGAAGGCCTTCACCACGAACGAGCAGGAGCGCCAGGAACTTCGCTCGGCCATCGCTCACATCGAGGACTAAGGCGACGCTTGCGATGCCGCTAAGAGGCCGCCCAATTCACTCGGGCGGCGGCTTAACCACGTTGGGACGCCGCGCGGATCCGAACCTCGCAAGGCGGGTTTAGGAGCTCAGCTAGGCGCGGAGAGCCGAGAGGATCTCGTCGTGCTCGGGGAAGCGTCCCTCGGACTGCTTCGAGAAGACGAGCCGCCCGTCGGCGCGCACGTCGTACTGGCTCTTCGCGCCTTCGATCGCCTCCGCGTCGAACCCTCGCTCCGTCAGCTCAGCCGCGAGACTCGCGGCTCGTTCGTCGTAGCCGTTTCAGACAGGGCAATAGAAGATCTCGACGCGCACGCGGGGCATCGTAGCGACGCGGCCTCGTGATCTAGATCACTAAGGTCGGCGCAGCAGGTACCAGCCGAGCTCGGCCGTGTAGTCCGCGGGCGCCAGCGCCTTTGCCTGCTCTCGCTGCTCACCCTTACAGCCGGCGAGATCGAGATAGGGTTCGAGCTCGCGCTGCTCGCGCACGAACTCCGCCTTGAGCAGCACGAGGCTGTTCGCCTCGAACAGCTGGCGGAGGTCGACGTCGGCCAGGGTCCGGGTGTGGGACGGATCGCGGGCCCGCTCGAACGCGTTCAGGTCGAACGCCGCGAGCGGGTCGTTCGGCGCGATCTGGTCGACGACGAGCACGGTCCCGCCCGGCCGGGTCACCCGGGTCAGCTCGGCGATCACGAGCTCCGGCCGCGGGACGTGGTGCAGCGTCCGCAACGTGCCGGCGACGTCGAACGACGCGCGAGCGAAATCGAGCTTCACGATGTCGCCCTCGACGAAAGAGACGTTCGCCGGCGCCTTTGCGCGGCCGCGCTCGATCAGCTCCGGCACGAGCTCGACCGCGACGACCTCGCCCACGAGCGGCGCCAGTGCGAAGGCGAGCGCGCCGGTGCCCGCGCCGACGTCGAGCGCTCGCTCGTCACCGGCCAGCGGCACGAACTCGCGGATGCGCGAGGCGAGCTCGTCCGCGCGCCGTTCCTGCAGCGCGGCGAGTCGGTCAGCCGTCGCTGCGAACCGAGCCCGCGTTGCGTCGTGCGTACTCAAGCGCCTCCTCCTTTGTCGAGATCGTGCCAGCAGCGCGCTCCTCCGCGATTTCCTCGAGCAGCCTGCCGACCTCAGGCCCCGGCGGGAGGTCGAGCTCGCCGCCGCGCAGGAGCGGCTTCTTCGGCTCGGACTCCCTGGCGCGGACGACGGCGTCGTCGAACCCGCGAGCGCCGAGGAAGGCCAGAGCCTCCAGCGCCCAGGGCTCGGTCTCGCGGCGGAAGCGGTGGATCGCCCGCGGCGAGTCGTTCGCCGGCGGCTCGGCCTGCATGAGCGTGCGGGCAAACCGCTTGGTCTCGTTCGAGATCGGCAGCTTCAGCAGGTTCTCACCGAAGACGACGACGAGGTCGTAGTCGGGATAGCCCGCGACACCCGCGCGTTCGATGCTCGTCAGCGAGCCGCCCAGCGGCTCGAGCAAGCCCAGCTCGTCGAGCCTCCTGAAGCCGTCCGCGGACAGCCTTCGCAGCTCGGCGAGGATCCTCTCCTTGGACGGGCTCGTGACGAGCCCCGAGTCGCGGCGGATGAGCTCTTCGGTCTCAGAAACGAGCCGGAAATCGAACGGCAGCTCGTCTTCGAGCCGGGGGCCTCGCAGCAGCCGGAGGGGATCGTCGCGGAAGACGGACTCGCCGATCGCCCGCAACCGCCTCCCGGCGAGATCGTCGTAGCCGCCGAACGGGTCCACGCTTTCGCCGCTGCCCGCGCGCTCCGCGATGGCATTGATGCTGAAATCGCGGGTCGCGAGGTCGTCCTCGATCGTTCCGTTCAGAGGCGTGAAATCGACCGTGCGCCCGTCGGCGAGCGCCACCCGCCAGGCGCCGTGGCGCTCAGAGAGCGGGAAAGGCGCGCCTCCGGCCGCGCGGGCGTAGCGCCGAGCCGCGCGCTCCGGCTCTGAAAGCGCGACGTCGACGTCGATGATCGGGCGCTCGAGCGCCGCGTCGCGAACGGCACCGCCCACGATCCAGGCCTCCTCGCCCGCGAACAACTCTTCGACGAGCTCACGAATCGACGACCACCCGCCTGGAGCGGGCGGGATCGCTGTTGATCCCACAAACGAGCTCGTAGTTGATCGTTCCCGCCACGCGCGCATGATCTTCCGCGATCACGCCGTCGCCGAGCAACGTCACAGGCGTTCCGACGGGGAGCTCGCGGTCGAGCTCGACGGCCAAGGCATCCATCGAGATCGTGCCGACGACGCGGCGCGGCTCGCCCTCGACCCTTACCTCGGTTCCGGTCATGTCGCGGCGAAAGCCGTCCGCGTAGCCCACGGGGACAATGCCGATCCAGGTCGGCCGCTCGGCGACGAAGCGGCGGCCGTAGCCGCTGCTCTCGCCCGGACCGAGGCGGCGAACCTGCGCGAGCAAGCTCGACCAATGGAGCGCAGGCTCCAGCCCGTCGTCGGCCGGCGCGGTGCCGAAGGGCGAGAGGCCGTAGATCGCTACCCCGCAGCGGGCGGCGTCGAAGCGCGCGCCCGGAAAGCCGAACGCGCCGGCGCTGTTCGCAAGATGCCGTGTCAAGTGGCGGTACGGCTCCGTGGCCTCGCGAAAACGCCGGATCTGCGTCTCGGTGTACTCAGGATCGCAGTCGGCGCTCGCGAGATGGCTCATCAGGCCGACGACCTCGACGGCCGGCCTCGGCAGCTCCGAGAGGCCCCAACGGCCCATACCGGTGTCGAGCTTGAGATGGACGCGGACACCCTCGGGGATCTCGTTGTCCGAGACGACTAGTTCGAGCCCGGCCTCTCGCGCCGACACGATCTCGCGGCTCGTCGAGGTGGGCCCCATCACGAGGATTCGGGCGGCAGGGAACTCCTTGCGGAGCTCGAGGCCCTCGGCGACCGTCGCGACGCAGAGAACGCTCGCCCCGGCGCGGAGCGCTGCGCCGCCAACGTCGAGGGCACCGTGGCCGTAGCCGTTCGCCTTCACGACCGCCCAGAGCTCAGCGCCTTCGAGCACCTCGAGCAGCCTTTTGCTGTTGCGGCGGATCGCGCCGAGGTCGATTGTCAGCTCAGACCGCGTCATCGAGAACGCCGGGTAGCTGCGCCGCCACGTCGCTTGCGATCAGTCCGCGACCATGAGCTGCGGCGAGCGCCGCGTCGGCGTGGATGCGGGCAGCAGTGGCGGCAGCGAGCGCTCCCTCCATACCCTTGGACAAGAACGCACCGATGATTCCGGTCAGGACGTCGCCGGTGCCGGCGGTCGCAAGGCGGGGTGTGCCGGTGCTGATCAGCGTCCGGGCGGCGGGCGCGGCCACGATCGTCTCGCTCCCCTTCAGGAGCACGACGCACTGGAAACGCTCGACTGCGCGGCTGACGGCTTCGAGGCGGTGTGCGTCCACCCACGTGGTCTCGACGTCGAGCAGGCGCGCGAGCTCACCGGAGTGCGGTGTCAGGACCGTCGGAGGGTCGCGCTCGACCGGCTCGAAGCCGAAGAGTCCGTCCGCATCGACGACCGCCGGCAGCTCGGTCTCCTTCAGAAGCCGGCGGACGAGCTGCCTCGCCTCGTCGCCGCGGCCGAGCCCCGGCCCCAGCGCAAGCGCGCCGGCCCGCTCGGCTGCTTCGAACGCCTCCTCGAGCGGCCGCTTGACCGCCTCGAGCAGCCGCATCTCGACGATCGGCAGTGATTCGCGCGGCGCGCAGACGGTCACGTAGCCCGCGTCGGCGCGGAACGCCGCCTCCGCGGCGAGGCAGACGGCGCCGGTCAGGCCGGGCGCCCCGCCGACCACCAGCACGGAGCCGGAGCGGTACTTGTTGCCGCCGCGGCGGCGCTGCGGGAGCCGCCGGACGATCTCGCTCGTAACCCGTGCGTGTCTCGTCTCGGAGGACTCCAGCCCGATGTCCACGAGCTCGATGCGGCCGGCGTGCAGGCTGCCCGGCGCAACCGCCAAGCCGACCTTCTCGCCGTGGAAAGTCACGGTCGTCACCGCCTCGACGCAGACCCCCGAGACCTCGCCGGTGGAGGCGTCGACCCCCGAAGGAACGTCGACGGCGACGACCGGCGCGCCGGCGTCGTGGATCGCCTCGATCGAGCGCGCCGCCTCCTCTCGCGGTTCCCCGTGAAAGCCCGTGCCGAAGATTGCGTCTATGACCACATCCGCGCGCGGCAGTTCGGCGCCCACTTCGACCACCTTCGCGCCCAGCCTCTGCGCCGCGATGCGACCGTCGCCTCCGTTCGCACCCTTGCCGCAGACCGCCACGACGCGCGCGCCGGGATAGTCCCGCGCAACCACCGCCGCCACGGCGTTCCCGGCACGCTCCATCAGCGCCTCGACGTCGTGGCCCGCCTCGGCGGCTTTCATCTCCTCGGCTGTGTAGAGCGGTTCGAGGTCGGCCACGCTACGCGTTCTGGGATCCACCTTCGGCGACGGCGACAGCCGTCGCCAGCTCGCGCGAATGCGACATCGAGAGGTCGATCTCGCCGGCGCCGACCCGTTCGGCCCAGTCCTGCAGGCGTCCCGAAAGCCTGATGCCGGGCTTTGGTCGGCCCGCGATCTCGACCTCGCGCCACGCGAACGCACGCGCGACCCCGAAGCCGAGCGCCTTGCCGATCGCCTCCTTGCCGGCGAAGCGGGCGGCGTAATGCTGCGGCGGGTTCGGCCGGGAGTCGCAGTAGGCGCGCTCTGCGGCGGTGAAGCAGCGCTCCCGAAACGACGGGTAACGCTCGAGCGTGCGGCGAACCCGCCCGATTTCGATCAAATCGACGCCGACGGTCATTGGTCGATTCTACGGCCCGACCGGGTTAAACCGGCCGCGGGGGCAGAGCCACCACGGCCTCCAGAACGGCGTCGCAGGCGACGCCTCAGTCAAATCGATCCCAACCGTCACAAGGAGGATTCTAGGAACGCCGGCACGTCGGCGATCGAGTCGACGACCGCCTCCGGCTGCGCGCTCCAGGCGCCTGCGTCATCGCGGAACTTGCCGGTGCGGACGAGGATCGTGTGCATCGCGAGCGCCCCCGCGCCGCCGATGTCGGCGTTGACGTCGTCGCCGACCATCCAGGCGTTCTCGGGATCGGCGTCGAGCACCTCCAGCGCCGCCTCGAAGTAGGAGGCACTGGGTTTCCCGAGCACGGTTGCCTGCGCACCGGTCGCGTACTCGAGCCCGACCACGAAGGCGCCGGCGTCGAGCAGGGCGCCCCGGGAGGTCTGCCACCACGGGTTCTTGTGCAGGCAATAGAGGTCGGCGCCGGCCTCGAGCTCGGCGAACGCGCGCCCGAGGTTCATGTAGCTGAAGACCCGATTCGTCTCGGCGGTCTCGTCCGCGCCGCCGAGAAGAACGGCGTCTGCGCTCTCGCCGACCAGCTCGACGCCCTCGAGGTCGTCCCGGATCGCCGGCATCGTCAGCGCCAGGACTCGCCGGCCTTGGAGGACCCGCGCCGCGGCAACCGGCGTCGTCTGCAGCTCGCCGTCCTCGAGCTCGATCCCGAACCCTCGGATCGCCGCCGCGAGCTCCACACGCGACTGTGTCGTGTTGTTCGTGAGAAAGCGCAGCCGGTGACCCGCGTCGCGCAGCTTCTTCACCGCATGAGCCGCCCCGTCGATCGGCCGGCCGGAGATGTGCAGGACCCCGTCGACGTCCAGGAGAACTGCGCTCACGAACACAACCTAGATAGCTCGTGCGACGATTGCGCATCGTGAACCGTGCGCTCCCGCCGGCGAAACTGGACGCGCAGCGTGGCCATGGCCGGCGAGTCTAAGTCGAGAGGCCGCACCGGGGAAGCCGACACGGCCTCTTTTGGTCCTCGTCGCGAGCGATCCCTCAGGGTGACGCGCTCGGTCTCGATCCCACGCTCGGAAATCGAGCTCCGCTTCTCCCGCTCGAGCGGGCCCGGCGGGCAGCACGCGCAGAAGACCGAGACGCGGGCCGAGGCAATCTTCGACGTCGAGCGCTCGGCCGGGCTGACCGACGCCCAGAAGCGGCGCGTGATCGCAAGGACCGGCCCGTTGCTGCGTGCCGTCGCCCAGGACGAGCGGAGCCAGTGGCGAAACCGCGAGCTCGCGACCGAGCGCCTCGTCGATGCCCTTCGCGACGCGTTGAAAGTCGAGCGAAAACGCCGTCCGACGAGACCGACGGCCGCGGCAAAGAGAAGACGGCTCGAGCAAAAACGTCAGCGCAGCGAGACGAAGCGCCTGCGCCGACCGCCGGCCGAGGGCTAGCCGGCGGCAAGCAAGGCCACTCCTGCAACGACGATCGCCGCTCCCGCGAGCCGCCGGACGCCGACCGGCTCCCGCAGGAACACCCGCGCGAGCACGACCGCGATCACGACGCTCGTCTCGCGCACGGCTGAGACAGACGGCGCACTCGCGAGCCGCAGCGCAAGCAGAACCAGCAGATAGGTCACCGCGGAGGCCATGCCGATCACGGCCGCGACCGGCCGCGCGGCCGCCGCCAGGCGCGCACGCTCGACGAAGAGCGGATACGCGAGCGCGGGCCCGAGCATCACGAGCAGCAGGTAAGGCGCCGCGTTTGCGTGACGAATCCCATAACGGTCGATGACTGTGTAGCCGGCGATCGCGCCGGCGACCGCGACGGCCAGCGCAGATCCTCGCCCGCCCCTTCGGAAGCCGCGGACGAGCAGGATCCCCACCGCGACGGCGACGACACCGCCGATCTCCCCGGCCGAAGGGCTCGCACCGACTACGACCAGGACGACCACGAGCGCGAGCACCGGCGCGAGACCTCGCGCGAGCGGATAGACGAGGCTGAGCTCGAAGCGCCGGTAGGCGGCGGCGAGCAACACGATGTAGGCGAGCTCGAGCGCGCCCGAGCCGAGGACGTAGGGCACAGCTGCGCCTTCGACACGCCAGGTCGCGGCGGCGAGCGGCGCCAGCACGGCGATAAAGACAACGAGCGAAACGGCAATCGTCGCCTCGGTGTCGCGCTCCCGCGCGAGCAGCAGGTTCCAGAGCGCGTGCAGCCCCGCCGCCGCCAGCGCGAGGCCGAGCGCCTCAGAGCTCAGTGCCCATGGCGGGCGTGCTCGAGCGCGACCGCCTGCCGTCCAAGAGCATCAACGTAGCGCTCCGGATCGGCGTCGAACTTCGCCTTGCAGCCCTCGCTGCAGAAGTAGTAGGTGCGGCCCTCGTAGGTCGAGGTCGGCTTACCGGCTCGGCGATCGACCGTCATCCCGCAGACGGGATCCTTGGCGCCGCGGCGCAGCGTCAGCCCGAACAGCGCCACCGCGACCGCGAGAAAGATGATGTTCAGAAAGGTCGTGTAGTTCCAGGAGATCCCCCGGCTCGAGATCGAGTCGATCGAAGGCCGTTTCGACGGCACGAGGCCGGCCGCGCTGAAGGTCCCGTCGACAGCGAGTGCGGCGAGCACCATCGCCGCGAACATGATCGCGACGAGCCGCGCCGTCAGCTCGCGGCCGTAGTACTTCGTGTAGGCGATCACGATCGGGACGATGAGCAGATCGGCGTAGATGAACGCGATCACCCCGGCGAACGAGATCCCGCCGCCCCAGAGCACCGCTGCCAGCGGCGCGTTCCCGACCGAGCACACGAACGAGAGAATCGCGACGATCGGCCCGAGGACGACGTTTTCGAGCAGCCGCGCCGGCCACGGGGCGTCGGTGATGAAGAGCCCGTTGAAGACGCCCGCAGGCAGGAGCGAGATGAAGCCGGCAATAGCAAAGCCGCTGATGATCTCCCGCCAGAGCATCTCCCAGTCGTTGCGGAAGTTGTGCGCGACGTCCGACCAGGCCTGCACCGAGGTCAGCCGCCGCCGCGGGGCGAGTCCCTCGGACGAGGCGGAGGAGTGGATGTGTCCGGCCTCGGCCGCCTCGGCATGCCGGCGCGCCTCATCCTCGAGGCGCCGAGTTACGAACAGCCGCAGCCCGAGCCAGACCAGGGGGATGAGGATCAGCCCGCCAATGAGCTCCGCGAGCGTGAACCGCCAGCCGATGAAGATCCAGATCACGATCCCGAGCTCGAAGACGAGGTTCGTCGAGGCGAACTGGAAGACCATCGCCGAAGCGAAGCTCGCCCCCTTGGCGAACATCGACTTCGCAATCGCAATCGCTGCGTAGCTGCACGACGATGAAGCTGCGCCGAGCCCCGTCGCAAGCGTGATCTCGCGCGGCCCGCGCCCGCCGAGCGCCTGCTCGATCCGCGACCGCGGCACCCACGCCTGCACGATTCCCGAGAGCGCGAAGCCGAGCACGAGCGCCCACCAGACCTCCCAGGCCATCTGGAAGGCGGCCCAGAGCCCTTCGCCGATCGTCGAAATCACCTCCACGCGAGCCGGGTATAGCAGCCGGACCGATGACCGCAGCTCGGAGCTGTGTCGGCAGGGTACGACGCCGTCTGGGTCAACCCCTCAAACCAGGCCCCGCCTTTCCCGGACGAAGCGCCGCGCGAGGCCCACTCACTCGTCGAGGCGGTTCTGGCTACTCGACCGTGACTGTTTTGGCCAGGTTCCGCGGCTGGTCGACGTTCAGGCCTCGCAGCCGCGCGATCCGGTAGGCGAGCAGCTGCAGCGGCAACGCGGCGAGAACGGCCTGGAGGAAGGCCGGCGAGCGCGGGACGAAGATGACGTCGTCGGCGTGGTGCTGGATGTCCTCGTTCCCGTCGGTCGCGATCGCGATCACGTGGGCGCCACGCGCGCGGACCTCCTGGATGTTGGAGATGACCTTCTCGTAGACGTGCGAGCTGGTGGCGACGCAGACGACCGGTGTCTCTTCGTCGAGCAACGCAATCGGCCCGTGCTTCATCTCGCCCGCCGAGTAGGCCTCGGTCGGGATGTACGAGATCTCCTTCAGCTTCAGCGCGCCTTCGAGAGCGACCGGCAAGCCGATGTGGCGGCCGAGGTAGAGGAAGAACGGCTTGTCGTGGAAGCGGTCGGCGATCTCCTCGATTGGGTGGTGACCTTCGAGGAAGGCGGTCATCTTCGTCGGCAGCGCGTAGAGCTCGTCGAGAATCAGCTCGACTTCCTCCCCCGGCAGTGTCTTGCGGACTTCAGCCAGCTTGAGCGCGATCAGCGAGAGGAGGGCGACCTGCGCGGTGAACGTCTTCGAGGCCGCGACGCCGACCTCGAGCCCGCAACGGGTGTAGAGCGAAGAGTCGACTTCGCGCGTGATCTGCGAGCCCATCATGTTCGTGATCGCGAGCGTGTGCGCGCCCTTTTCCCGGGCGAGGCGCATCGCCGCGAGCGTGTCCGCCGTCTCGCCCGACTGCGAGATCCCGATCACGAGCGTGTCCTTGGAGAGCACCGGGTTGCGGTAACGCCACTCGCTGGCGATGTCGGGCTCCACGGGAATCCGGGCCCATTCCTCGATGATGTAGCGGCCGACGACCCCGGAGTGATAGGCGGTGCCGCAGGCGAGGATGACGATTCGGCGCAGGTTGCGAAGCTCCTGGTCGGTCAGGCCGAGGCTCTCGAGGACGAGGCGTCCGTGGCGGACGCGGTCGCCGAGCGTTTCCTTGACCGCGTCCGGCTGCTCGTAGATCTCCTTCAGCATGAAGGTCTCGTAGCCGGACTTCTCGGCCGCCTCCTCGTCCCAGTCGACCTCGAGCGTCTCGCGCTCGACCTCGCCGTTCTCGACGTCGAAGAAGCGCGCGCCATCGGGGGTGATTGCGACGACCTCGCCATCGTCGATCAACTGGAGCTTTCGCGTCTCGCCGAGGAACGCCGCGGTCGCCGAGGCGAGAAACATCTCGCCCTCGCCGACGCCGACGAGCAGTGGGCATTGCAGGCGCGCCCCGACGAGCTCGCCCGGGTGGTCGTGGTGGATGACGACGAAGGCGAAATGGCCTTCGAGCTCCTTGTACGCCGCGACGACGGCCGCTGCCAGGTCGCCCCGGTAGTGGCGCTCGACGAGATGGGTGACGACCTCGGCGTCGGTCTCCGACCGGAAGCTGTGCCCCTCGGCCTCGAGCGAGTTCTTGAGCTCCCGGAAGTTCTCGACGATCCCGTTCAGGACGACCGCGATCTTCTCGTCGTCGCAGCCGGCCAGAGGATGCGCGTTCTGCTCCGAGACGCGGCCGTGGGTGGCCCAGCGTGTGTGGCCGAGGCCGGTCCTCGAGGCCGAGCCGTTGTCGCCGGCCACCTCCTTCAGGGCCTGGAGGTTGCCGACCGCCCGAACGTACTCCAGCCCTTCGTCCTCGAGGAGTGCGAGCCCGGCCGAGTCGTAGCCGCGGTATTCGAGCCGCTCGAGACCGCCGAGGAGGAGATCCTTCGCCTGCCTCCGCCCGACGTATCCGATGATCCCGCACATCTGAAGCTCTCCCTTCGCTCTGCGTGACCCTGGGGTGAAGCCTCGATCGAGGGACGGTGTCCAAAAGCTCCCGTAAATACACAAAGCCCGGCTGCTCCTCCGGCCTCTGCGTCGGGGCCGGTCAGCCGAGCTCTCGTGTTACGAGAGCGCTGATCCTAGCACAGAGCTCCCGCGCTTTCCGGGGATTTTCCGCCTCCGCCAGCACGCGTACGACGGGCTCGGTCCCGGAGGCGCGGACGAGGATCCTGCCCGAGCCGTCGAGCTCTCTATTGACCTGCTCGATCTCCGCGAACAGCTCGTCGGACAGGTCCTTCGTGGCAACTCGCACGTTCTCTTTTGCCTGTGGATAACGCGGCAGTACCGTCGCCGCCTCGGCCAAGCTGCGGCCTTCGAGCGCGGCGCAGAGGAGCATTGCGGCGGCGAGTCCGTCGCCGGTGACGTGATCCTTGAGATAGATGATGTGGCCGGACTGCTCGCCGCCAAGGAGGCCGCCCTCTCGGCGGAGGGCCTCGAGCACGTAACGGTCACCGACGTCGGTCGTGAGCAGGCGGATCCCTCTCTCCTCGGCGAATCGGTGGAAGCCGAAGTTCGTCATCTGCGTCACCGCCACGATGTCGACGTGGAGGTGATCGGCGAGGATCGCGAGGATCTGATCGCCGTCGACAGGAGCGCCGTCGGCGTCGACGGCGAGCATGCGGTCGCCGTCTCCGTCGAAAGCGACGCCGAGGTCGAAGTCCCCCTGTAGCACCGAACGCTGCAGCAGCGACAGGTCGGTGGCGCCGCAGCCCAGGTTGATGTTCGTCCCGTCGGGCTCGGCCGCGATCGCCGTCACTTCCGCTCCGAGTTGCTCGAACGCCTTCGGCGCGATCGCCGAGTAGGCCCCGTTGGCGCAGTCGACAGCGACACGCAGGCCCGAGAGATCGCTGCCGAAGCGCTCGACGATGTGCTCCAGGTAACTGTCGGTGGCGACGTCGACGCGGTCGATCCTGCCCCCGCCCGGACCCTCGGGCTCGAGGAGCCCCTCGATCTCCTCCTCGGCGGCATCGCTCAGCTTCCGCCCGTCGCGGTCGAAGAGCTTGATCCCGTTGTATTCGGGCGGGTTGTGCGATGCCGAGACAACGACGCCGAGGTCGAGCGCGAGCAGCGCGACGGCCGGAGTCGGCAGCACGCCGGCGAGCACCGCATTGCCGCCGGCCTCGACGATCCCGCGCGCGAAGGCCTCCTCTAGGGCGGGGCCCGACCCCCGGGTGTCACGACCGACGAAGACACGGCCGCCCCTCGACCACAGCGTGGCGGCCTTGCCGAGCCGTTCGACGAGCTCCGCGGTCAGATCTTGGCCAACCACGCCACGCACACCGTCCGTTCCGAAGTACCGACGCGCCATCGATCGAGATTAAAGTGGCCGCGAAGACCGCGCTCTTCGCTGCCACTGACCCGCGCGCAAGCGCGGGTCAAACCGGCGAGGCGCTGAAAGCGGAGCTTTCAGCGCTTGGAAAACTGGGGCGCTTTGCGGGCCTTGTGGAGGCCGGCCTTCTTGCGCTCGACGATCCGGGCGTCGCGCTTGAGGAAGCCGGCGCGCTTGAGCGGCTCGCGCAGGTTGGGATCGGCCTCGACGAGCGCTCGGGCGATCCCGTGGCGCACGGCCCCGGCCTGGCCGCTCGGGCCGCCGCCGTGGACACGCACGCGAACGTCGAACGTCCCCTCGACGCCTGCGATCTTCAGCGGGCTCATTGCCAGCTCGCGGTGGGTGAGGCGCGGGAAGTAGTTCTCGACCGTCCTGCCGTTGAACCAGGTGGCACCGTCGCCGGGGCGCAGGATCACCCGCGCGACGGAAGTCTTGCGCTTGCCGGTGCCTTGATACTGGGCGGGCTCGACTGCAGTGGCCACTACTTGACCTCCAGCTGCTGCGGCGCCTGGGCCTCGTGGGGATGGTTCGGCCCGGCGTAGATCTTCAGCTTGTTCAGCTGCTGGCGCGCGAGGCGGTTCCGCGGCAGCATGCCCTTGACCGCCTTGCGGATCACCTCTGTCGGCCGGCGCTCGAGCTGGTCGCGCAGCGGCCGGCTGCGCAGGCCGCCCGGATAGCCGGAATGGCGGTAGTAGAGCTTGTCGTCCAGCTTGTTGCCGGTGACGGTGATCTTCTCGGCGTTGACAACGACGACGAAGTCGCCGGTGTCGACGTGCGGCGTGTACTGCGGCTTGGTCTTGCCCCGCAGCGTGTCCGCGATCTGGGTCGCCAAGCGACCGAGGGTCTTGCCCTCGGCGTCAACCACGTACCAGCGGCGCTCGACTTCGCCGGGTTTTGCGTTCCAGGTCTTTTGCATGGAAACGGCGGACTGGGCGTCCGCCGAGGGCGAATCGTAGCAATCCGCTGCGAAACGCCTCGGCGCCGCCGTGGCTCGGATGACGCACGTACGGTGCATCGATGGCCGCGGCAGCGATGCGTCCGACCGCGATCAGTCGCCGGCCGCGCGCCAGTCGTTCGAGAAAGACCCTGCCGGCCCCGATCTCGGCGCGGGTCGGCCGCCGGTTCGCTGTCTCGGTCCCTGGGTGGGTCGGCACGACGTTCCAGCAGAGCGTATCGTCCTCGAGCTCCAGCTCTGCGAGCGTGGCCCGCACGATCGTCGCGGTCGCCTCTGCGGGGCCCGCGCCCGTGAGCTGGCGCTCGGAGGTGAAGGGCAGACCGCTGATGCGGGCGCCGCGGTAGCCCGGAGCCTCGCCGACCAACAGGAAGCGTGCGTGCTCGCGCGCCGCGAGGTAGCAGGCGAGACGACGCCTCAACAGGCGCGCGCGCGGCCCTTCGCGATAGAAGTTGAAGGTGGCGCCGATCTCGGCAGCGGCCAGCTCCTCGACGAAGCTCACGGTTCGCACTCTGACGGACCGCGGGCAGCAGCCGCTCGAGATCGCGCAGGCGATCGCAGACTGGCTCGGCGAGGCCCGCAGGTCGCTCGAGCTGGCGCAGTACGACTTCCATCTCGCTCCGGACACGGCCGCTGTGGTCGCCGGGGGGATCCGTGAGGCTTCGGCGCGGGGCGTCGCCGTTCGGATCATCTACAACGTCGACCACCGCAACCCGATCCCGGTGCCGCCGCCGCCCGAGCCCGATGTCCAGCTGATCCAGGCGCTAGGGGTGCCGTCGAAGGCTGTCGGCGGCGTGCCGGACCTGATGCACCACAAGTTCGTCGTTCGAGACCGCCAGGCCGTCTGGACCGGGTCGTTATCGAGGACTTCGACCAACTCTGGGCTAAGGACGTCGTCGAGGAGACCGGGTTGGTGGCTCCGAAGCGCCTGCACGTCGACGGCCTACTCGTCCGCCCGTGGTTCACGCCGGGGTACGGCGAGGACCTGTCGGCACGGATCGCCCGCCAGATCGCGCGCGCCAAACAGCGGGTGCGGATCTGCTCGCCCGTGATCACCGCCGCGCCGGTGCTCGCGACGCTGGCGCAGCTCGTCTCGGAGGGGAAGCTCGATGTCGCGGGGTGCCTGGACGCGCCGCAGATCGAGGGCGTCGTCTACCAGTGGCACCAGAACGGCAATGTCGCGTGGAAGCTGCCACTGCTCGAGCGGGTGGTCGGCGGCGACTTCACCGGCAAGCCGTCGACGCCCTACGGGGCGGGCACGGTGCACGACTTCGTGCACGCGAAGATCGTCGTCGCCGACGACGTCGTCTTCTCCGGCTCCTTCAACCTCTCGCGCTCCGGCGAGCAGAACGCAGAGAACGTGCTCGAGATCCACGACCCGGTGCTCGCGGAGCACCTGAGCTCCTACGTGGACGAGGTTCGCCGGCTCTACCCGCCGATCCGGCTGGCGGGCTAAGGCTCGCCGGGGGCGCGCCGCGCATTCCGGCGGCTGCTCTTTCCCGTTCTGCGTCGACGCGCTCCCAGAGCCGGTTCAGATGGTGCTGGGCGTACGGAACCTCGAACGGCAGCAGGAAGAGCGCCACGAGGTAGAGCAGGAAGCCGGTGACGTGGCTGATGCGGTGGTCGAGCCCCGCAAGCTCCTGCGCGCGCCCGATTCGCTTGTAGAAGCGCCACTGCGAGACGAACGGAGGAACGATCAGGAGCGCTCCGATCGTGTTCGCGACGATCGCGAGGAAGACGTTCACCCGTAGCGGGTTCTGCTCGTCTCGAAACGATTCGCCGAAGTCGTTGAGCTCGGAGTTGCGGATCCCGAACCAAAAGAGGTAGTAGAGGCCGAGCGTCACCAGCGCGAGCAGGAACACGACCCACGGATTGATGATCTTCGCCTGCCCGGCACCGGGCACGTCGACCTGTCGCGCCACGGCCCTTCGTTACCCGGTGAGCGCGACGATCACTCCCACTCGATCGTCGACGGCGGCTTCGAGGAGATGTCGAGTGCAACTCGGTTGACGGCCGGGATCTCGTTGATGATCCGGCTCGAGATCGTCTCCAGGAGATCGTACGGAAGACGCGCCCAGTCGGCGGTCATCGCGTCCTCGGAGGTGACGGCTCGGATGACGATCGGGTAGGCGTACGTGCGCTCGTCGCCTTGGACACCGACCGAACGAATCGCCGGGAGCACCGCGAAGCACTGCCAAAGCTCGCGGTAGAGACCCGCACGGCGGATCTCATCGAGCAGGATCGAGTCAGCCTCCCGGAGGGTCTCGAGCCGCTCGCGCGTGACCTCGCCGATGATCCGGATCGCGAGGCCGGGACCGGGGAACGGATGCCGCCAGACCATCCGCTCCGGCAGCCCGAGCTCCTCGCCGACCCGCCGCACCTCGTCCTTGAACAGCAGGCGTAGTGGCTCGACCAGCTCCATCTCCATGTCCTCGGGCAGGCCCCCGACGTTGTGGTGCGACTTGATCGTGGCCGCGACCGAGGCGTCGCCACCGGACTCGATCACGTCGGAGTAGAGCGTCCCCTGCACGAGCCCCTGCGGCCGGGTTCCCTTCGAGCTTCCGAGACTCGGCCTCGAAGACGCGAATGAACTCCTCGCCGATTCGCGCCCGCTTCTCCTCGGGGTCGGCGACGCCCTCGAGCCGCGCCAGGAAGCGGTCCTCGGCGTCGACGTGGATGAGCGGCACGTGGAAGTGGCCTCGGAACGTCTCGACGACCTGCGCGGCCTCGTCCTGTCGCAGCAGGCCGTGGTCGACGAAGACGCAGGTCAGCTGGTCTCCGACCGCCTTGTGGACGAGCAGCGCCGCGACCGCGGAGTCGACGCCGCCGCTGAGGGCGCAGAGCACACGCTCGGAGCCGACCTGCGCGCGGATCCGCTCGACCTGCTCCTCGATCACCGCCGCCGCCGTCCAGGTCGCCGGTGCGTCGGCGACCGAGTAGAGGAAGTTCTTCAGCACCTCCGTCCCGCAGGGCGTGTGCACGACCTCGGGGTGGAACTGGACGCCGTAGAGCTTCCGCCCGGCGTGCTCGAAGGCGGCGATGGGCGTCGAGCCCGAGCCCGCCACGACGCGTGCGCCCGCAGGGGGCGCGGTGACCGAGTCGCGGTGCGACATCCAGGTCGTCTGCTCCTCCGGCAGGCCGGCGAAGAGCGCACCCTCGTGGACGCGAACCTCGGTCTTGCCGAACTCGGAGACGCCGGTGCGGTCGACGCTGCCGCCGAGTTCCTGCGCCATCAGCTGCATCCCGTAGCAGATGCCGAGCGTGGGGATGCCGAGCTCGTAGATCCTCGGATCGATCCGTGGCGCGCCTTCGGCGTAGACGGAAGCAGGGCCGCCGGAGAGGACCAGTGCGAGCGGATTCCGTGCTCGAATTTCCTCCGGAGTGACCCCGTGCCCGACGAGCTCCGAGTAGACGCGGCACTCGCGCACCCGGCGGGCGATCAGCTGCGAGTACTGACCGCCAAGGTCGATCACGAGGACCGGCCGTTCCTCTCCATCCGGGGGAATCTCCCGGTTCCCCCGAACCCCCTCCACTGGTCCGCTTTCGCGGACAGGCGGCTTCGCCGCCGGCCGCTCTTCCCCCGTCGGCTCGCTGACGGGGAGCGCGACGACCTCGCCCATCAGTTGCGGCGGTAGTTGGGAGCGTCCGCGATCGTGGTCATCCCGTGCGGATGACTCTCGCGAAGCCCGGCGCCGGTAATGCGGACAAACTGCGCGTCCTTCATCTGCTCGATCGTGGCCGCGCCGCAGTAGCCCATCGACTGACGCAGGCCGCCGACAAGCTGGTGAAGAACGTTCGCGACGGGGCCTTTGTACGGCACCCGGCCCTCAACGCCCTCCGGGATCAGCTTGTCGACGTCCTCGACGTCGCCCTGGAAGTAACGGTCCTTCGAATATCCGCGCGCCTTCATCGCGCCCAGCGAGCCCATGCCTCGGTACTGCTTGAAGCGCTCACCGCTTGCGAGGATGACCTCGCCTGGAGCCTCGTCCGTCCCCGCGAGTAGGCCGCCCGTCATCACTGTGTCGGCGCCCGCGGCGATCGCCTTGGCGACGTCCCCGGAGGAGCTCAGTCCGCCGTCGCCGATCACCGGTACGCCGTGCCGCTCGGCCGCGCGTGCGCAGTCGTAGATCGCCGTCACCTGCGGGACGCCGACGCCGGCAACGACGCGCGTGGTGCAGATCGCTCCCGGCCCGATCCCCGCCTTGATCGCATCTGCGCCGGCCGCGATCAGCGCTTCGGTTGCCTCCGCGGTCGCGATGTTGCCGGCGATCACCTCGCCGTCCCACTGCCGCTTCAGCCGCCGCACCATCTCGACGACGTTGCGCGAGTGGCCGTGCGCGGTGTCGACGACGAGCACGTCGGCGCCGGCCTCGGCCAGCGCGGCGGCTCGGTCGTCGGCGTCCGGGCCGACACCGACCGCGGCGCCGACACGCAGGCGCCCTCGCTCGTCCTTCGTCGCGTGGGGAAACTCGATCTGCTTGCGGATGTCCTTGACCGTGATCAGGCCCTTGAGCCGGCCGTCCGAGTCCACGACGGGCAGCTTCTCGATCTTGTGCCGATGCAGGATCGCCCGTGCCTCCTCGAGCGTTGTCCCGACCGGCGCCGTGACGAGATCTCGGTCGGTCATCAGCGCGGAGACCGGCTGCTCGATCCCGTTGCCGCGGAAACGAAGATCGCGGTTGGTGAGAATCCCGACCAGGCGGCCGTCGGCATTCGTGACCGGGACACCGGAGATGTGGTAGCGCGCCATCAACTCGAGCGCAGCCGCGACCGGAGCGTCGGGCGGCAGGGTCACCGGTTCGACGATCATCCCCGACTCCGAGCGCTTGACCTTGTCGACCTCCGCAACCTGGTCCTCGATCGAGAGGTTCCGGTGAAGGATCCCGAGCCCGCCCTCGCGGGCGAGCGCGATCGCCAGCCGTCCCTCGGTGACCGTGTCCATCGCGGCCGAGACGATCGGAATCTCGAGTGAGATGTTGCGGGTCAGGCGCGTCGCCGTCGACACCTCGTTCGGCAGCACCGCCGACTCGGCCGGGACGAGCAGGACGTCGTCGAAGGTCAGCCCCTCGCGCGCGAACTTGCGATCGAGCTCGACAAGGCGCTCGATCGTCTCCGGCGTGAGGTCAACGGCCAACTGGCAGGCGATGGTAGCAATCGCCCTTGACAGCGAGGTCTCGATTCTGGAGGCGTCCTGCCCGTGGGGCCGGGTTTAGACGGCCGCGCCGGCAAAGCCGTCACGGCCTCCAGGTCGGCATCGCAAGCGATGCCGCGTCACGGCCTCCAGGTCGGCATCGCAAGCGATGCCGACGTTGACAGCGAGGTCTCGATTCTGGAGGCCTCCTGCCCGTGGGGCCGGGTTTAGACGGCCGCGCCGGCAAAGCCGTCACGGCCTCCAGGTCGGCATCGCAAGCGATGCCGACGTTGACGGCGAGGTCCCGATTCTGGAGGCGTCCTGCCCGTGGGCCGGGTTGAGACGGCCGCGCCGGCAAAGCCGTCACGGCCTCCAGGCCGGCATCGCAAGCGATGCCTCAGGCGTTCACGGGCACGGCCGTCGAGGCCGACGAGGCGGAGCGCGCGCGGCTCGTCGCCGTCACGACGACACGGAGGGTCGAGCCGACGTCAGCGGGGGAGACGGTGTACGTGGACGTGACCGCCTTCGGGATCGCCGCGCACGTCTGCGCGGTCGTGTCGGTGCAGCGCTGCCACCGATAGGCCAGCGTCGGCGCCGGATTGGCCTGCCAGGTACCGGTACTCGCGCTCAGAAGCTGGCCGGTCTGGGGGACACCGCCGACGGTCGGTACGTCGATCGCAACCGGCTGCGGCGCCATCAGCGCGGAGGCGACCCGCGAGCCGCGGTAGCGATCGCCGTCGACACAGCCCCTGATCCCGGGAACGTGGCTGCAGTCTGTCCACTGCCAGAAGCTCCAGCCGCTCGCCCCCCAGTCCGCCGCGGGCACGCGAGGCGCGGGGACGTGCCAGTGCGCGACCCAGAGGCTCGAACCGGCCGCCGCGAAAACGCTTGCATCGCCGACCGCTTTACGCCAGAACGTCGGCGACGCGTAGATCGTCGGCCGGATCCCGATCTGCAGCTGAACCTCGTCGAGCCACGCGGCCGTCCAGGCGCGCAACGACGCCGGTGAGAGCCCGCCGGTCCGCTCGAGATCGAGCACCGGCGCAAGCTCCCCGGTCTGCGGCTGAGCGACCGAGACGAAGAGGTCGGCCTGCGCGGTCGCGTTCGCGATCACTGCGCGCGGAGTCGTGCCCGCCGGTCGCGCGAAGTGAAAGCCGCCGAAAGCAAGCCCGGTCGCCTTGGCGCCGCTGTGGTTGCGCGCGTAAGTGGGGTCGGCCGTGAAGCCGTTCGTCGCCTCGGCGAACGCGAATCGGTAGCCGCCGTGCGCCACGTGCGGCCACACGATCGAGCCCTTCCAGTGCGAGACGTCGATCCCGCGCACGAACGGCGCGGCTGCGGCCGGCGAGGCGAAGACGAATACGGCGACGAGCAGGAGAAACGGGCGGCGCAAGGCGCGAAGCCTAACGCTGCTGAGGCGGAGTTGCTAGCCCGCGACCGGTTCCAGCTCGCTGACCTCGACGGCGCTCGCGAGCCGGTCTGCCTCGCGCTGGTCGAAGCGCCCGGCGCCGACCTCGAGCGTAGAGGCGGTGCCGGTCGCGACCGCGCCGCGAAGCGCGTCCTCGGGCGATTCGCCCTTGAGGTGAGCCGCGAGGAACGCCGCCAGCAGCACGTCGCCCGAGCCGACGGCCGAGACGGGCTCGATGCTCGGCGCCTGGACCCGGTAGCGATGCGCGGTCCGCTCCTGCCGGAGCAGCGCGAAGCAGCCGGACTCCTGCGTGATCAAGACGTTCCGGGCGCCGCGCTCGGCGATCGCTTCGAGCCCGAGAATGAAGTCTTCGTCCTCGTTGAACTCCTGCCCGACCAGCCCTTCCGCCTCGTTCTGGTTGGGCGAGACCAGGAAGGGTTCGGACTGGACGCCGCGCCGCAGCGGCTGTCCCTCCGAGTCGAGCACGGTCGTGATGCCCCGGCGGTTGATCTCACGCACGGCCTCGCCGTAGAACGCCTCGTCGACATCACGAGGGAGCGAGCCGGCGAAAACGACGGCCTCGGCGCCCTGGGCGAGGTAGGCGAGCTTGTCGAGCAGCATCTCGAGCTCCTCCGGCCTGACCGCCGGGCCCCATTCGTTGATCTCCGTGTAGGTCGGAGCGGTAGGGTCGACGACTGCGGTCGAGGTGCGCGACTCGTCGTCGATCCGGACGAAGTCGTTCAGGATCGCTTCGCTCGTCAGTTCCTCGACGATTCGGATCCCGGTGCGGCCTCCGACGAGGCCGGTCGCGACGACGGGCGTGCCGAGCAGCTTGAGCGCCCGGGCGATGTTGATCCCCTTGCCGCCCGCAAGCATCAGGCCCTGGCTCGCGCGATGGCCACATGTGGTGAACGGTACGACCCGCGTAGAAGCCCGCGCGGCCGAGCGGGCCGGGGCGCGTGACCGTCCGCCCCGCGAGCAGCGGCTTGCGTGCGAGCAGGCGCGGGCCCTGGTAGACGCGGATCTCGCCGAGCCGCTCGCCGCGACGAACGGGCAAGGGCGCCGCGGCCGCAGCGACGACGCGCTGCACGATCGGCTGGTCGATCCTCACCGAGCGGACGAGCCCCTGTGCCGGCACGAGCCCGACGGGGGAGCGGCCATAACCCACCTTCACCTTCGCGTAGACCCGGCCCGGCGTGAGCACCGGAATCCGCCGGTAGCGGGAAAGCGCCCAGCGCAGGAGCGCGGTGAGATCGGCGTTTCGGCTCGTGCGATCGGGTGCGCCGAGGA
The DNA here is from genome assembly GCA_005883955.1 of Actinomycetota bacterium. GTDB lineage: Bacteria > Actinomycetota > Thermoleophilia > Gaiellales > Gaiellaceae > 13-2-20CM-68-14. The sequence continues at coordinate 30,816 of VAXH01000060.1, forward strand.
TCGTTCCGTAGACGACGGCGCCGCCACGGTCGACTGAGGCGACCTCGTTCCAGCCGGCCTTCATGGTGTGGCCGGTCTTGACGCCGAAGACGCCGGGAAAGGTCGCGAGCAGGTCGTTCCAGGTGTGGAGAACTTCGCCGCCCGCGATCGTCGCGGTCTGTTTCCGCACGATCGCCCGCACGATCGCCCGGCGCATCAGCAGGCGCGCGAGCTTGGTTACGTCGCGGGCGCTCGAGACGTGACCCGGGGCGTCGAGGCCGTCCGGGCGGGCATAGTGCGTGTCGGTCAGGCCGAGCTGCCGCGCGCGGGTGTTCATCATCGCCACGAAACGGACCTCGCTCCCTTTACCGACGTAGAAGGCGAGCGCGTCCGCGGCGTCGTTCGCGCTCTGGATCAGGGCGCCTTCGAGCAGCTCGCGGACGGTGAGCCGCTCGCCCGGGCGGAGCTCGATCGAGGACTCGCCGACAGCCGCCGCCGCCGGGGCGACGGTGACGATGTCGCTCGGCTTCGTGTGCTCGACCGTGAGCAGCACGGTCATCAGCTTCGTCAGGCTCGCGATCGGAACCCGCGCCCGCTGGTGGTACTGGGCCAAGACCTGGCCGGTCTCGCCGTCCTCGAGCAGGTACGCTCGGGCGTGTACCTGCGGGAGAGCGGCGAGAGCCGGAGTCGCGAGTGCGAGACCCGCGGCGACAGCAACCACAAGGGCTTGCCCTCCTACAGGGCGCTTCACGGCCGCAAAGGCTAGCTGGGACGGGCTGAGCGAACCCAGGGGCGCAATATCCCCTTCGCCGGGTTAAACGGTCATTGCAGGCGACGCCCTGGCTACCAGCCGGAAGCGGCCCAGATCTCGGTCTTGAGACGCGCGGCTTCCTGGGAGGCGCCGGTGCGCCAGTCCTCGCCGGAGGAGCGGAAGCCGTAGGTGATGCTGCGCGAGGCGGCGACCAGGGCGCTGGCCGGCCCGCTCGTGAAGGCGCGAGCGACGTCGCCGGGGGAGGCGCCCTGCGCGCCGACGCCGGGTAGGAGCAGGATCGAGCGAGGCAGCAGCCGCCGCGCCTCGCTGATCGCGCGCGGGTGCGTGGCGCCGACAACGGCCCCGACGCTCGAGAGTCCGTGCTCGCCGATCAGGTCTTCGCCCCACTCCGCGACCAGGCGCGCCACGTGCTGCCAGAGCAGCCCGCCGTCGCTCAGCCGCACGTCCTGGACGTCTCCGCCGCCTTCATTCGAGGTCTTGACGAGGCAGAAGACCCCGCCGCCGTGGCGCCGGCAAGCACCGAAGAAAGGATCGAGCGAGTCGCGGCCGAGGTACGGGTTCACGGTCAGTGCGTCCGCCACCGGCGTCTCGCCTTCGAGGTACGCGGCCGCATAGGCGCGGGCCGTCGAGCCGATGTCGCCGCGCTTCGCGTCGGCGATCACGAGCAGGCCGGCGGAGCGCGCGTACTCGCACGTCTGCTCGAATGCCCGCAGCCCGTCGGCGCCGAGCGCCTCGAAGAACGCGAGTTGCGGCTTCACGGCCACGGCATACGGAGCAACCGCGTCGACGATCCCACCGCAGAAACGCGCGACCGCGTCGGCGGCGGCAGTGCGGGCGACGTGAGCGTCTCCGCGGAGCTCGACCGGCAGCAGATCAAGACGCGGGTCGAGCCCGACGACGAGCTGCGAGCCCTTGTGCTCGACCGCCTCGGCGACGCGATCGGCAAAAGTCTTGGTCGCTGACGGGGTCTCGATCTGCATCGTCTTCAGCCTAGCCCGCAGGTCGGATTCCGAAAAGACGAAGGCCGCCTCTGCCGGCGGCCTTCGAAGTACTTGGAGGGAGCGCCCTCGTCCTGCTACATCATCCCGCCGTCGCTACCTCCGCCACCGCTGCGGACGGCCTGCTTGAGCGAGCTGCCGGCAGAGAACTTCGGCACCCACGCCGCCGGGATCTGCACCTTCTCGGATGGGTTCCGCGGGTTGACGCCCTGGCGCGCCGCGCGGTGCTGCGTCGTGAATTTGCCGAATCCGGTGAAGGCGACCTCTTCGCGATTCTTCAGCGCCTCGGTGATCGCCTCGATCACGGCATCCACTGCCTCGCCTGCTTCACGACGGCCGAGGCCGCTCTTCTGCGCTACTCGCTCGACGAACTCCTGCTTGGTCACGTGCACTCCTCTCCTGCTGCTTTGACAGGGCTAGGACCGCGCCAGACCCTAACAGGGTCGGCGATTTGGCTCAACCATCCCGTTATTGCGGGGGTTTTGCAAGCCCTATCAGCTCGGAGGCTCGAAAAAGTGGCCGCAACCTGACCGCGAGATGGGCGAGAGCATCGACTCCACCCTCCTCGCGATCGACAACGCAGAGGGCCGTCCGGCAGGTCAGCCCGGCCTCGCGGAGCGCCTCGACCGACGCCACGGCCGCACCCCCCGAGGTGATGACGTCCTCGATCAGACAGACGCATTCGCCCTCCTCGAACACGCCTTCGAGGCGGTTGCCGGTGCCGTACTCCTTGGCCTCCTTGCGGACGATCAGGAAGGGCAGTCCCGAGGCGAGCGATGCTGCGGCCGCAAGCGAGACCGCGCCCAGCTCGGGCCCGGCGAGCCGGACGGCCTCCGGCTCGTGCTCGGCCACGGCTCGGGCAATCCGCTCTCCCAGGGCGCCGAGCAGGTCGGGCCGGGTCTCGAAGCGGTACTTGTCGAGGTAGTAGCGGGAGCGCCTGCCCGAGCGAAGCAAGAAGTCGCCCTCGAGATAGGCGTGCTCGCGCAGCGCTGCGCCGAGCTGCTCGTGGGTGAGCTCAGCTTGCAAGCTCGAGGATCCTGCGGGCGCGCCGCAGCAGCGGCTCGGCCTCACCGGGCTTCGCCAGCGAGACCATCGACCCGTCGCCAAAATAGACGTCCACCCGCTCGCGCCGGCGGGCAAGGCGGCGGCGGAAGAGCAGCGTCCCGGCGAGCGAGCCTGCACCGAGCAACATGCCGGTGAGGACGTTACGACTTCGCATCGGTTTTCTTGGTGCGGGTGGCGGGCTTGCGTTTCGCGGTCGCGCGCTGCTTCGGCGCGGCCTCGGTCTCGAGGTCGCGCAGGCAGCTCTTGAGGTCGTAGAAGACGAGCCCGACCGTGGGCTCCGGCTGCGTCGTCGCCGCGATCAGGCGATCGCCGTCCCGGACGACGAAGACGCTGCCGGCCTGAAGCGCGACCTCGAGCTGGGCGAACTCGCCGGTTGCGTCGTCGCGCCGTTGCTCGGCCTCGTTCAGCAGCGCTTCGGCCTCGCCCGCGACGCCCTTCGCACGCTGCTCGTCCGCGAGCGTCGAGCCGACGACCTTGCCGCCGCGCTCGAAGATGACGGCGGTGCGAACCTGCGAGGAGATCTCCCGCAGGCGCTCGAGGGCGGCGGCTGCGTCCACGTGCTCACGCTAACACGATGATGGCTCAGGCTAACGCGGTGATACTCCCCTGGTCGTGTATCGCCCGCTGGCCAAGTTCTACCGGGACCGCGGGCCCCATCTCGCGGCGATGATCGCCTACTTCGCGCTGCTCTCGTTCGTGCCGCTGACCTTTCTGGCGCTTTCCCTGCTCGGCCTGACGGGACGAGCGGACGAGTCGAGCTACCTCGTGACGGAGCTGAAGAAGGTCTTCCCGGGCACCTCGGTCTCGGCGATCGTGAAGGCGGTCCAGTCGGTGCAGCGGAACGCGGCGACGCTGGGGATCATCGGCGGCATCGCCCTGCTCTGGACGTCGCTCTCGTTCTTCAGCGTGCTCGAGTCGGCGTTCAACATCGTCTACGGACGGCCGAACCGGCCGTTCCTGCGCGGAAAGGGGCTCGCGGTACTGATGCTGATCGCGCTGCTCGTGACGCTGTTCGTCGGGTTGCTCGTGGGGTCGGTCGGCTTCGACGTCCTCAAGCGCTACGCGCCGGGAATCGCCGGAAGCGGCGCGGTTGCCTACGCGCTCTCGCTCGTGGTCTCGCTGGCGGCGGTCTTCGGGTTTCTCGTCGCCGTCTACTACCTGCTGACGAACGCGAGGCTCCACCTCGTCGACGTCCTTCCCGGCGCAGCGGTTGCGGCAGTGATGCTCGAGGCCTCGTTCCAGGTGCTGCCGATCTACGTGCGGCTGTCGAGCGTCTCGATCGCGCTGCGCGCGTTCGGCGGACCCGCGCTGCTCCTCGTCTGGCTGTACGTGATGGCGAACGCGATCGTCTTCGGTGCCGAGATCAATTCGTACCGGTCGGCCCGACGTGAGGCGGCGCGGCAGGAGGCCCCTGGGATCGCCTGACCTGTCCAGGCCAGACCGCAGACGTGTCTGGGGTCAGACCCCGGACGAGCCTCGACGAGACATGGCCCGCAGCAGGTCTCGCGCGGCGCGCGCGCGGTGCGAGTTCTCGGCCTTCCATTCGTTGCCGAGCTCCGCGACTGTCCGCTCCTCGCCCGTCGGGACGAAGATCGGGTCGTAGCCGAAACCTTCGTTGCCGCGCGGCTCGTGAGCGATCCGGCCGTCGAGGACGCCGGTGCCACGCAGCTCGTCACCGGACGGGGCCAGCGCGACCAACTCGCACACGTACCGCGCCCGCCGGCCTTCGCCCTCGACCTCGCGGAGCTCCTCGAGCAGCCGCTCGACCGGCTCGCCACCGCCGAAGCGCGCCGAGCGGATCCCGGGCCCGCCGCCGAGGCCCTCGACCTCGAGCCCGGAGTCCTCGCCGAGCACCCAGGCCTCGTCGACGAACCTCGAGCCGTGCCGAGCCTTGGCGAGGGCGTTCTCGTAGTAGGTGGCGCCCTCCTCCGGTGGATAGCCGCCCGCGTCGAGCAGCCCGAGCTGCCAGCCCTCAAGCACGCGCGCCAGCTCGCGCAGCTTGTTCTCGTTCCGCGAAGCAAGCCTGGCTCTCGGAACCCTCTTCGAGAGATTCACGCTAGCGACCTCGCCAAGCGGGTGTAAACGGACGCCCCGGCGAAGCCGGGACGTCCTCCTGGTCGGCGTCGCAAGCGAACGCCTTGTTCAGTCGGCCCAACGCACCTCGAGCACGTTCTCGACGTCGGCGAGCTTCGACACGAGCTTCTGGGTCAGTTCCGGCCGCGACAGCTCGAGCGTCAGCTCGATCGTGCGGCGGTCGCCCTCCTGCCGGATCTCGATCGTCTCGACGCGAGCATCGGCCTCGACCGCGTCGATCACGTCGGCCGGGCTCTGACCCGCCGGCAGCTGGACGAGCAGCAGGCCGCTCTCGCCCCGGAAACGGCGAACGACGTGGTAGGCGAACGCGCGCAGCGGCCACAAGGCCACGAGCGCGACGCCGGTCGTGATCACAGCTGCCGAGTAGTAGCCCGCGCCCGCGGCGAGGCCGATCGCGGCAACGACCCAGAGCGTCGCCGCCGTCGTCAGCCCGCGTATCGCGAGCCCTTGCCGGATGATCGCGCCCGCGCCGAGGAAGCCGATCCCGGTCACGATCTGCGCGGCGATCCGAGTCGGGTCGGCACGGACGACGCTCGCACCGGAAGCGAGAAACTCGCGAAACCCGTACGCCGAGACGATCGTGAACAGCGCCGATCCGACCGAGACGAGCAGGTGCGTCCGCAGGCCGGCCTCACGGTCGCGGAGCTCTCGCTCGAGCCCGAGGACCGCGCCCAGCGCCGCCGCGAGCGCCACCCGCGCGAGCACCTCTTCCCAGGAAAGCGCGGGAATGCTCGATGCGGCGATGACCGCGATCATCAAGCGAGATTTTTCATTGGAGCCGGGTTAAAACGGCCGCACCGGCAAAGCCGGCACGGCCTCCAAGGCGGCATCGCAAGCGACGCCTCAGACGCGAGCACCAGCAGCCTCCTCCTGGGCCGCGGCGATCCGTTCGATCCCCACAACGGCGAGCTCGAGCAGCTCGTCCAGGCGCTCACGTGAGAACGGCTCCTGCTCCGCGGTCGCCTGCACCTCCACGAGGCTCCCCTCCCCGGTCATGACGACGTTCATGTCGACGTCGGCCCTCGAGTCCTCGGAGTAGTCGAGGTCGAGCAGCGCCTCGCCCTCGACGACGCCGACAGAGACCGCCGCGACCGAGTCGGGCAGCGCCTTCGAGAGCCCGAACCGGTCGAGCGCGAGCCTGGCCGCGACATAGGCGCCGCAGATCGCCGCGCAGCGGGTGCCGCCGTCCGCCTGGAGGACGTCGCAATCGAGCCAGAGCGTCCGCTCGCCGAGCGCCCCAAAATCCGTCGCCGCACGGAGCGCCCGCCCGATCAGCCGCTGGATCTCGACCGTTCGACCGCCCTGCTTGCCGCGCGAAGCCTCCCGTTGGGTGCGCTCCCCCGTCGACGCAGGCAGCAACGAGTACTCGGCGGTCATCCAGCCGCGCCCTTTGCCCATCAGCCAACGCGGGACGCCTTCCTCGATCGAGGCCGTGCAAAGGACCTTCGTCTTGCCCTGCGAGTAGAGCACCGACCCGTGCGGCTGCTCTAGCCAGTTGGCCTCCAGCCGCAGCGAACGCAGCTCGTCCGGCCGCCTACCGTCCGCTCGACTCACGCGGCCCGCTTCAGCTTCGCGAGCTCGACGTGCTCGACCTCGGCGATCGGCAGCTGCAGGAACCGCTGGCCCAGCGTGCGGAAAGCTTCCGGGTCGCCCGTGGTGAGAAAACGGTACGAGCCCTCGCGCGCCTCCTCGTTCTCGATCCCCTTGCGAGCGAGCGTCCCGGCGACTTCGCGCGCCGTCTCCTCGGCCGAGAACACGAGTGTGACGCCGCGGCCGAAGACGCGCTGAAAGACCGGACGGATCAGCGGGTAGTGCGTGCAGCCGAGGATGACCGTGTCGACTCCGGCGGCTTTCAGCGGCTGGGCGCATTCGCGCACGGCTTCGGTCGTCTCGGCCCCGAAGGGATCATCGCCCTCGATCAGCGGCACGAGCCGTGGACAAGGCAGCGCCGTGAACTCGGCGCCGGCATCGAGAGCAGCCACGAACTCCTCGTAACGTCCCGCCTCGACCGTGGCCTTGGTCGCGAGCAGGCCGATCTTCCGGTTCCGGGTTGCCTGCACGGCCGCGTGCGCTTCGGGCTGGATCACACCGACGACCGGGACCGACAGCGCCTCCTGCAGCTGCGGCAGCCCGGCCGAGGTGGCCGTGTTACAGGCGACGAGGACGAGCTTGACGTCCTGCCGCTCCAGGTAGCGCCCGATCTCGAGGGCGAATCCGCGCACTTCGTCCAGAGACCGCGGGCCATACGGAAGCCGCGCATGGTCGCCGAGGTAGACGAAATCCTCGTGCGGCATCGTCACCAGGCACTCGTGCAGAACCGTGAGCCCGCCCGTGCCGGAGTCGAAGACGCCGATCGCCCGCGCGTCCATCGCGCGATTGTACGAGGCGGCCTGCACGCACTCGTGTTTCGGGGTACAACTCCCGGGCCAAATCGCGTCGGAGCAGGCACAGCTGGTGACATGACGAAGGGAGGGGCCATGAGGAGATCCGTGCGTTTGACAGTTTTTGCGTGCGCGGCTGCGCTAGCGCTCGCCGTCGTGGCGATCGCGGCCGCGTCCTACACACCGTCGATGGGGATCTTCCAGGCGACGTACAAACCGGGCGGCGCCGGGGTCGTGACGATCGTCGTCGCGCAGGAGAAGGCCGACGACCCGACCGCGCGGATCGTCATCTACGCCCCGTTGGGCTACACGGCGACACTGAACCAAGCGCCGGGGACGACGATCGGAGAGGTCTCCGCCCACGTGCAGATCTTGGACTTGAGCCCCACGAACGTTTTTCCGCTCTCGGGTCCCGTCAAGGTCGACAACCCCGGGAACTACCCGGCTGCGACAAACCTCTGCACCCCGGGCGTCACGCACGAGGCTGTTTGGACACTCAACGCCGCACTGGCGAGTCAGCCGGCGAACCCGATCCCGGTCTACGTCGACCACACCACGGGCGCCGAAGCGGCGTTCAGCTCCGCGAAAATGACCGTCTGCTTCCGGGATCCAACGCTTGCTGCCGCCGACCCGCGCCGCTCGCCGAACGGAACGAAGTTCCTGGACGCGGCCTTCTCGGTCAAGGGCGTCTTCAAGAACCCGGCCAGCGCCGGCAACCAGCTCTGGCGCTCGCTCTTCACCCCGTACACGCCGGGCACCGGCGCGCCGAACGCGGCCGGTACCCGTGAGGCGCAGGGCGTCGTGCCGATGCCGTACCGCATCTCGATCAAGAGAATCCGGAAGGCACGGCGCGGCTTCTTCCGGCTCGCCGGGGTTGTCAACATCGCCGGCACCGCTCCGAGCGGCGTCGGGCTGACGCTGTTCGCAGGCGTCAAGGGCAAGAGCGGCGTCACCTTCAAGGCGGTGGCTTCGACAAAGACGCGCAAGGGCAAATACGCCTTCAACCGCCGGCTGCCGAAGAAGGTGACCTACCTCTTCGTCGAGCGGCCGCCGACGTCGGTTGCGTGCGCAGTCCCGCTTGTGACGTGCACCTCGTCGATCGTCAGCAACGCGATCAGCGGCGTGGTCAGGGTCGCGCCCCCGCCGAAGAGGCGACGCTAGCGTCTCGGGGCCGGTCCCTCTGGAAGGCCCCCGTCCGTTTCAACGTAGAGTGGTCGCGGTGGAGGTATTGGCGGTCATCCACGGGGAACGGGTTCGTGCCGGCGTCTTCGGCGACGTCGTCCGAGAGCGCGGGCACCGCCTCGACGAATGGAGCCTCGCCTGGGAAACGCCGCTGCCTCAACCGCTCGACTCCTACAGCGCCGTGCTCGTCTTCGGCGGCGCGATGCACGCCGACCAGGACGACCGGCATCCCTGGTTGCGTGAGGAGAACCTCTTCCTCCAGCGGCTGCTGATGCTGCACATGCCGGTGCTCGGCGTCTGCCTCGGCGCCCAGCTGCTGGCGAAGGCCGCGCTGGCGCCGGTGTACCGCGTCGAGAGGCCGGAAATCGGCTGGTTCGAGGTCGAGCTGACCGAGGAGGCCGCCGGCGACCCGGTATTCACGCGGCTGCCGCAGCGCTTCGAGGCCTTCCAGTGGCACTTCTACACCTACGACCTCCCCGGCGGCGCCGTCGAGCTCGCGAGGAGCGCCGCCTGCACGCAGGCATTCCGCCTCGGCGACAGCGCCTGGGGGATCCAGTTCCACGCCGAGGTGACCCTGCCGCAGGTGGAAAGCTGGTTGGAGCACGAGGTCGACGACGAGGACCTGGAACATCTTCCTGCCGGCCTCTCGGAGGCAACCCGGGATCGGATCGAAGGCTGGAACGAGCTCGGCCGCTCGCTCTGTGGCTCGTTCGTCGAAGTGGCAGAGCGCGTCGCCGTCGCGGCCTAGAAGGACCTAGCGCTCGAGCGGCAGCTCCGGGTGGCGCGACCACTCGTGCCAGGAGCCGGCGTAATTCCGCGCCCGGTAGCCGGCAGCCCGCAGCGCCAGCGTCGCGCGGGCCGAGCGGGAGCCCGAGTGGCAGTAGGCGATCACCTCGGCGCCTTCGGGTGCGCCGACCGTGGCGCGGATCTCCGCAGCGCTCTTGGGCAGGCCGGGGCCGTCGAAGAGCGCCTGCTCGTCGACGCGCAGCGCGCCCGGGATATGGCCCTGACGGGGATCGCACGGGTAGCCGCCCTGCCCGTGGAACTCCTCCGCCGTGCGGACATCGAGGAGCGCGAGGCTCTCCTCGCCCAGCCGGCGTTCGACCTCTGCCCGCGTCGGGAGGGCATCGAGCTTCGGCTGGAGCTGCACCTTCACGGGCTCGAGCTCGACCTGACCGGTCTCCAGCTCACCGGGCCAGGCGGCGATGCCGCCGAGCAGGACTGAAACGTTCGGGTGACCGGCCAGCTCGGCGAGCTGAGCCGAGGGCATCGCGCCGACGCCGTCCCCGCGGTCATAGAGGACGAGCCGCTCCGCACCTGTGATCCCGTGCCGCCGCAAGCGTAGGCCGATCTCCTTCGCGAGCGCCTCGATCACCTCGGGGTCGCTCATCGGCGGCGGCGACCCCAGCACGAGGGGCCTCGAGCCGGCGATGTGCCCGCGCGCATGCGCGTTCGGCCCGCGAACGTCGCCGACGACGAGGTCGGGCTCGCCCAGCCGCGCCTGAAGCCAGCCGGCGTCGACGACCGGTGGCAGCTCAGACATCGGCGAGGAAGTTCGCAAGCGCGGCGTTGAACTCGTCCGGCTGCTCGAGACTCGGGAGATGCTTGGCCCCCGTAAAGACGCGAAAGCGCCCGTGACGGGCCCTCGCGGCGAGTCCTTCCGCCTCTTCCGGAGTGAAAAAGGCATCGCCTTCGCCGACGGCGACGAGGCTCGGGCCCTGGAAGGACGCGAAGGTTTCCGAGTTGTCCGCGCGGTCTCGAAGCGCCCGCACCGCTTCGGTCAGCTCGTCCGTCCTGCGCGCGAACACCAGCTCACGGGCGCGGGCTACGGCCTGTTCCGACGCGTCTTCGAGCAGCAGCTTCGGGCGCTGGTTCTCCCAAAGCGCTTCGGCGCCCCCGTTCTCGATCAACGCGATCGTGTCCGCGCGGCCGGCCCGCCGCTCGGGCGAGTCGCCCTCGGCGCGGGCGCCGACGAGCGCTAGCGCGCGAACTCGCTCCGGCGCGCGGCTCGTCATCGCGAGCGCCGCATAGCCGCCCAGCGACGCGCCGACCAGCACGAGCTCGCCGTCCTGCTCGCCGAGCAAGGAAGCCGCCCAGTCGTCGACCGACTCGCCGCGGCCGTAGAGGCGCGGAGTCGAGACGTCGTAGTCGCGCAACGACTCGAGCTGCGGTTCCCACATCCGCTCGTCGAGCGGAAATGCGTGCAAGAGCAGGACTTTCATCGTCCGAGCGCAGCCGTCAGCTCGAGCTCGGCGGCGATTGCCGGCCGCTCCATCAGCAGCTCGAGCCAGGCCGAGAGCGCCTCGTAGGGCTCGAGGTCAACGCCGAGATTCGAGCGTGCACGCAGGATCCACGGCACGTAGCCGATGTCGGCCAGGCCGTACTCGCGGCCGCTGAGGAACGGTTGCGCCTCGAGCGCCGCATCGAGCTCGTGGAGCCGTGTGTCGAGCTCTGACTGCGCACCGCGGCGAAGTGCGTAGTAATCGCCGCCGAGCCGGACGTCGAAGCGGTCGAGCCAGAGCCGGCCGAGCGCGCGTTCCGCGGGATCGGCCGGCCAGAATGGCGGCTCCGGAAAGCGCTCCTCGAGGTACTCCATGATCACCAGCGACTCCGGGAGCACGAAACCGCGGTCCTCCTCGAGCACGGGGACCTTGCCGCTCGGATTCTTGGTGTACAACCAGGCGGGACGATCGGAGAGGTCGATCTCGACCGTCTCGTAGCCGAGGCCTTTCTCGGCAAGGGCGATGCGCACCCGGGCGCAGTATGGACAGCGGGCTGCGTCGTAGAGGATCACGCGCCCGAGACTAACGATGCGCGATCTCGTGAGCGCCGGGCTCCGAAGCGCCCTCGTACCCGTGACCGGCGCCGCTCAGGCCCATTAGCCCCGCGATCTGCTCCAGCAGCTCCTGTGGCGAGCCGAGTTCCTCCGGCGTTTGCGCCGTCCGCACGACCCGCCGGAACTCGCGGGGATCGGCGCCGGTCAGCCGAGCGACGACGGTCGGGTTCGCGCCGAGCGCGATCGCATCGCCGGGCGGCAACGGCTTGTAGTACTCCGGCACGGACAGATACTCGTCGACGACCGAGCCTCGCTCGAAGATGTTGTAGCGGACGACCGCCCCCTCCTCGAGCCCGATCGTCACCGCAATAGCGCCGGTCGCGTTCGAGAGCTCGCTTCCGAGCCTGCGGAGCGAGCCGGGCTCGCGGTCGCACAGCTCGTCGTAGACGGCGATCCAGCCGTTCCGGGGCCCGGCGACGACGCTGCCGCCCGAGCGGCCGAACCGCGGCACGTACTTCCGCACCGCCTGCTGGACGGCGTTCTCGTCGTCGGTCTGCACGTGGGCGGAGCCGAAGCTCGGCCCTCGGGGCGCACGCTGCGAACGCTCGAGCAGATCTTCGATCGGTGCGAACAGCCGGAGCGACTCGGTCTGGAATCCGAGCCGTTCGTACGCGGTGCGTGCGTCCTCGTTCGTCACCTGGACGCCGAGAGTCAGAACGTCGGCGTCCTCCGTATCGCGCAGCCGAATCGCCGCCTCGCGGATCAGCTCGCGCGCTGCACCCTGCCGGCGCGCCCCGGGCACCACGTAGATGTCGCTGAGGTGGCCAATTCCCGGGTGGTCGATCTTCGCCAGCGCAAACCCGACGACCTGGCCGGCATCGTCCTCGGCCACGAGCGCGACGTTCTGTTCGCCGAGGTAGTCGTCGAGCTCGCTGAGCTCGTGCTCGAGGTCGACCGGGATGCCGGGTGGCGGCGGAATCTCTTGGACGAACTCGCTGTAGAGCTCGCGCAGGCGATCGCGGTCCTGCGCCGTGGCCTCGCGGATCCTCATGCGGGTGGAGCCGTCCGGAGGCCCGTCAGCAGGTAGTGGGCAGTCAGGTTCTGGAACGGGTCGAACCGCGCGCCTGCCTCGCGCACCTCGGCGATCGAGAGCTTGCGGCCGCCGGAGAAGAAGGCCGACATCGCCTTGACGAGGCCGAGGTCGCCTGCAGGCCACGCCCGCGGGCGCGCGAGATGGCGCGCGAGGAACCAGTCGGCCGTCCACTCGCCGAGCCCTCGCAATCCTGTCAGGGTCACCTTCACGTCGTGGTCGGAAAGGTTATGCAGCGCCTCGAGGTCGAGCTCAGCCCTGGCGACGCCGAGCACGTACTCCGCCTTGCGGCGTGAGAAGCCGAGCTCGGTCAGCTCCTCCTCGCTCGCCTGGGCCATCCGCTCGCGCGTCGGGAACTCATAGGCGTGGACGCCGCGGACGCCGAAGCGCTCGACCATCCGGTTGCGAATCGCAAAGGCCGCGAACAGCGAGACCTGCTGCGCGGTGATGGCGCTGACGAGCGTCTCGTATGGGTCGGGCGCGAGCGGCGGGCGAAAGCCGGCGAGCCTCGGCACCAGCTCGCGCAGGACCTCGACGCCCTGGGCCCACTCGTAGAACGGTTCGAGCTCGAAGGCCGCACCGACAACGGCGCGCGCGACCGGCTCGGTCTCGTCATCCAGCGGCTCGATATCGACCCCGCCCGGGGCGGCTTCGATCCGGAGCTCCCTTCCCCCGACGACACGGTGAAAGCCGCCTTCGTACCAGAGGTTCGCGAGGTCCGGCCCGAAGGCCCTGAACCGCTCGGTCGAGAGCTCGAAGTCGAAGGGCTCCGGCAGAGAGAGAACGGTCAAGCGAGCGCGCGCGTCACGTCGAGCAGGTCGTCGAACGGCTCGTAGGCGACACCGTGCTCATCCAGGTAGCTGGCGAGCCCGTCGCGGGCAAAGATGCGGTCGGCAGCCTGCGCCGCGCAGCGGTCGGAATAACCGTCGCCGACGTAGACGACCTCGCCATTCGTCGGCAGGTCGGCTCGTTTGCAGGGCTCGCCGCAGGTTCCGCAGACATCGCCGTTTCGAAACGTGGCCCGCCAGCCGCCCGGCTCCCACTCGACATCGTTGGCCCGCACCTCGAGCTCGACGCCCTCTCGCGCAAGGATCGGCTCGATCAGCTGCCGGAAATTGCTGGAGACGATCAGGGGCCGCTGAGCCTCGGCGAGCTCGTGGAAGCCGGGCCGCAGCTCGAGGTGCTCGACCAGCCAAGCGACAACATCATCGATCGGCGTCTTGATCGACTCCGCGTCGCGGCGGATCTCCTCGTGCAGGGTGATGTCGCCGCGGCGAAGAGCCGCAGCCGCGTCGAGATAGATCTGCCAGTCGCCGAACTCGCGCAGGGCGAGAATCAGCGTGTCGTCGACGGTTACCGTCCCGTCCCAGTCGAGGATGATCGGCATCGGCAAGACGCTACCGGCGGCGCGGCCCGCCAGGCGCTGCCGCGCCGCCGAGAGCTCCGTCTAGGTCGTTGGCACGAGGGGAGCCCGCGGGACTGGCTCCTCCTCGCCGACATCCAGGCGAAAGGGCGGGTACTCGTCCCGCGGCGAACTACTGAGCGACGGCGACATAGAGGCCTCGGCCCATCGGCCCCTCGGGGTCGTGGTTGGCCTCGAGCCCCGCGGCCCGGAACGCCTCGAGATACTGCTCTACCGTGAAGAGACCGAGCTCGTGCCGCTCGCTGAAGCGCTCGATTCCGTCCGGCGTGCCGACGAGATACTCGAACTCGACGATCGAGACGTTGCCTTCGCGCTGGGCGATATTCATCCGCGCGATCTTCAGCTCCGGCTCGTCGACGAAGACCGCGCCGACGTGGCGATCGAGCCAGTCCGCGGGCGCGAGCCACGGCTCGACGACCAGGATCCCGCCCGGCTCCAGGTGCCGAGCCATCGACGCGGTCGCCGAGCGCAGCCGCTCCTCGGTCCGCACGTAGCCGATGCTGCTGAACATGCAGACGACGGCGTCGAAACGCTTGCCGAGGTCGAAGTCGGCCATGTCGGCTTCATGGAAGGCGACGTTCGGCAGCCGCTCGCGGGCGACGGCCAGCATCTCGGCGTCGAGGTCGAGTCCTTCCGCCTCGTATCCCGTCAGGTGCTCGAGATGCGCGCCGGTCCCGCAGGCGAGGTCGAGCAGCGTCCGTGCGCCCGGCCGCCGTTCCTGGATCAGGCGGTCGAGCTCGGAGGCCTCGCGCGGGTAATCGCGAACCGAGGCGTAGATCGCGTCGTAGAGACGGGCCGAGCGGCTGAACACCGGCGCATCTTGTCAGCCGAAAAGCCGTACTAGGTTCGGCACCGACCCCACGTGGACTGAGTCGGTTAGAAGTGCGAGGTCAAACCCGCGCCGGTCGCGTCGCCATCGACTGACGCTGGCTCGGCCGCGGCGTCTTCAGCGTTGTCGTACCACGAATACGCGTACTTGCCGTCGTCGAGATCCTTGGCGAGCTTCGTCAGTTTCAGCGGGTGGAAGGTGTCGCACATGACCGCGAGCTCGTGGGTCTCGCGGACGCCGATCGACTTCTCCGCGAGGCCGGGCTGCGGCCCGTGCGGCAGCCCCGAGGGATGCAGCGTGATCGAGCCCACGTTGACGCCTTTGCGCGAGCCGAAGTTGCCGCTGACGTAATAGATCATCTCCTCGGACTGCAGGTTCGAGTGGTGGTAGGGGATCGGCACGGCGAGCTCGTCGAAGTCGAGCTTGCGCGGACAGAACGAGCAGATGACGAAGTTGCGGCCCTGGAAGGTCTGGTGCGAGGGCGGCGGCTGGTGGATCCGCCCGGTGATCGGCTCGAAGTCGTGGATCGAGAACGTCCACGGGTAGAGGTAGCCGTCCCAGCCGACGACGTCGAAGGGGTGGTAGTCGAGCACGTAGGTCTGGTGGCCGCCGCGGACGCGCACCTTGACCGGGAACTCGCCCTTCTCGCGGTGCGTGTGTAGCTCGGTCGGCGGGTGGATGTCGCGGTGGTAGTAGGGCGCGCCTTCGAGCAGCTGGCCGTACTGGTTGCGGTAGCGGCGCGGGATCTCGATCAGCCCCGGGGTCTCGAAGACGAGGTAGCGCTGCGGCCCCTCGGCGCGGAAGCGGTAGGTCGTCCCGCGCGGGATGACGACGTAGTCACCGTCCTTGTAGGGGACCTCGCCGAAATTCGTCTCCAGCGTCCCCGAGCCCTCGTGGACGAAGATCACCTCGTCGCCCTCGCCGTTGCGGAAGAAGTAGTCCATCTGCGTGTCGGGCCGGGCGAGCGAGATCTCGACGTCGTCGTTCCACATCAATAGGCGCCGGCCGGTGATCTCGTCGCCGCCGGGGTCGACGTCATAGGTGTTGAAGAGCCGGTGCGCATGCGCGTCCGGCACCCATTCCTCGCGCTCGATCTCATCGAAGTCGCCGAGCTTCATCACCCGGCAGGGCGACTGGAGGTGATAGAGGATCGACTCGTTTCCAACGAAGCCCTCGAGCCCCATGACCTCCTCGGTCAGGAGCGTGCCGTTATCGCGGAACTGGATGTGCCGCTTGCGCGGGATCTCGCCGAGGCGCTGGTAGAACGGCATGGCCGGAATGCTAGGCGACAGGGACTAGGCTCGCGCGCTCGGAGTTCCGCAAGAACCGGGTTCGGACGGCCGCACCGGCAAAGCCGGCACGGCCTTTAGACGCCCGTTGCGAGCTCGGCAAGCCGTTTGCCGATCGCCGGCGCGAACTTGAAGCCGTGGCCCGAGCAGGGTGAGCCGATTACGAGGCGGCCGCGGCGCTCGAGAATGAACGTCTCGTCTGCAGTGGTCGTGTAGAGACACGTCTCCGCCGCGACCGGCTCGGGCTCGGCGAGGCGGTAGGTCTCGCGGGCCCAGCTCGCAATCTGCTCGATCAAGCGCGGCTCGGGCTCGCCCGTCCCGTTCGGATCGACCTCAGGGCCCGCATGGTGCGCGCCGACCTTCAGGCCGTAGACCGGGTCGGCGAGCGAGTACATGTCATGGGTATGGCTGTCGGGCTTGAACGAGACGAGCGAGGCGATCGGCCTGCCGTTCTCAGGGCGGAAGTAGCAGACCGTCTCGCGGGTGACCTTGACCGGTAACGGCTCCTTCAGCAGCTCGTTCACCCATGACCCGGCGGTGACGACGACGACCTCGGCATCGAGCTCGTCCGGGTGGACGCGGGTCCCGTAGCGGACGTCGAGATCGCGGGCGAACGCCGCAAGCGCCTTGTCCGCGCGGACGATGCCGGCTTCCGGCTGCAGGACGGCGAAGGAGCCCTCGGGAACGCGAACCGGATAACGCCGCTCCGCCTCTTCGCCGCTGAGGCGGTACCACTCGACCCCACAGGCCTCGAGCGTGCGCGCAGTGCTCTCCTCGAGTGAGCCGACGATCTCGAGCAGGCCGTTCAGCTCCAGCAGCGTCTCGCCGCTATCAGCCTCGAGCTCTCGCCAGAGTCCGAGCGACTCCTGCGCCAGCCGCACGTATTCCTCCTCCGCGTAGGCGAGGCGGAAGATCCGCGAACGGCCGTGGCTGGAGCCGCGCGTGTGCCCGGGCTCAAACTGCTCGTAGACGACGACGTCGTGTCCGCGCCCCGCGAGCGCCCGCGCCGTCGCGAGCCCCATCACCCCTGCGCCGATGACCGCGATCTTCCGCACGCGGCCTATCGTTTACCGAAAGCCCGACCGTTTCGAACGCCAAGTAACAGTCTGTTGCAAGGTTCGACACGTCCCTCGGAGCCGCCCTCGGGGACTCATCTCCTCATAGCGAAGGCCTTCCGCGCCCCCGTGGACAAGTAACAGACTGTTACTAAGTGCCTGAGACGTTCTCGTCACCTGTGGCGCGGGCGGGCCCGTTTACGGAAGGACACTGAACAGGCGCCACGCTTCCGCGATGCCTCGCCGCTGAGGGTGTAGCGGGTCTCCGGCTGCTCCTTAGGCGGAGCTTCCCACTCCGCGCTTCGTCAGTTAAGCGCGCTTCGGCCCGACGCGGTTTCGCAGCACGCCGATCCCCTCGACCTCGAGCTCGACCACGTCGCCGGGGTGCAGCCAACGCCCGTCCCCGTGCTCGAGGATGCAGCCGGTGCCGACCGTGCCCGAGCCGATCACGTCGCCGGGGACGAGCTGCGTGTTCGCGGCCGCCCGCTCGAGGATCGCTTCCCAGGAGTGGTACATGTCGCCGAGGTTGCCCCGGGAGCGCTCCTCGCCGTTCACGCGCGCGACCATCTCCAGCTTCAGGTCGCCGAGCTCGTCCGGCGTCACGACGACCGGGCCGAGCGAGGTCGCGAAGTCCTTTCCCTTCGCGGGGCCGAGCCCGACCTTCATCTCCTTGCGCTGGAGATCGCGGGCGGACCAGTCGTTCATGACCGTGAACCCCCCGATCGCGCCGTCCGCACCGATGACGGCCGCGACCTCGAGCTCGTAGTCCAGCTCCTCCGAGCCGGTCGGAAACGGAATCTCGTCATCGGGCCCGTAGATCGCGGCAGGGTTCGAGAAGTAGAAGACGGGCAGCTCGTACCACTCGTCGGGCACGCCCGGGCGGCCCGTGACGCACGCGGCGTTGCGGATGTGCTCCTCGAAGGCATAGGCGTCGCGCACCGAGGGCGGCCGCGCCACCGGCGCGAGCAGGCGGACATTCTCGAGCGTGTACTCGTCGTGCCGGCGCGCCGACCCGCCCCCGGTGAAGAAGGAGGCCAGCGTCTGCGCAGCGAGATGGACGACGCGGTCGCCCTCGATCGCCCCGACCCAACCCCGAACCGGACGCTCAAGTGGTGTAAAGAGACAAAGCCTCATAGCTCTCCCGAGCGAAGCGATGGGACAAGCCAGCTCCGCGGAGAATGCGCAGCATTTTTCGCGGTCGTCACGGTTCGGTGTGCACGATCACGTCGGCGATCTCGGGCCGCTCGCGGCGGATCCGCTCCTCGACCTCACTGGCCCGACGGTGCGCGTCGGCGAGCGGCGTCCCGGGATCCAGGCCGAGCGTGACGAGGGCGACGAGGCCGTCTTCGGTTTCCAGGAACCGCAGCTCCCGCGGCGCCGCCCCGGTGGCCGCGCGAACGATCTCCTCGACGAACCCTGCGTCGCGCTCGACCGCCGTCCCTCTCGCCGGCTCGGCGAGCGGCTCGAGGTGAGTCTGTACAGAGGCGACTTCCGGCAGCGACTCCGAGATCGACCGCTCGACCTCGCTCGCGACCGCGTGCGCCTCCTCGAGCGGCAGATCCGCCGGCAGCTTCAGATGCAACGTGACCTCGGCGCCCCGGTCGGTCCGCAGAACGGAGAGATTGTGGATCTCCCGCACCTGCGGCACGCGCTGCGCCGCAGCCAGCGCGCGCTCACGCAGGGCCGCCTCGTCCTCCTGCGGCTCGACATGGACGACGACGTCGCTCTCCGGCAGCGCTTCGTGCAGCGCGGCCTCGACGGCGTCGGCAGCCGCGTGGCCCTGGCCGACGGCCGCCCCCGGGGGAACGCCGATGACGACATCGGCGAACTGCTTGCTGCCGGCCTGCCGCATCCGCAGGCGCCGGAGCTGCACCGCCGGCTCGAGCGATGCGAGCGCCCGCGAGGCGATCTCCTGCGCCTCCGATGGAACCCGGTCCATGAGCACGTCGACGTTCCGGCGCATCAGCCTCGCGGCGGCGGCGAGGACGAGCACGGCAACGAAGAGCGCTGCTGCGGAGTCGGCCTCCTTCCACCCGGCCCGAACGCCGAGCAGGCCCCCGAGCACCGCCACCGAGCCGGCGAGGTCGCTCGCGAAGTGGACGGCGTTCGCCTGCAAGGCGGCCGAGCCGTATCGGCGGCCCGCGCGCAGCGAGACGAGAGTCCGACTGAAGTCGACGCAGATCACGATCGCGAGTACGACCAGCGCGTACCACTCGGCGTGCACCGAGGTAGAGGTCAAGCCGGCGAGATGCGAGACGGCGCGCCAGCCGATGAAAACGGCGACGGCAACGAGGATCGCCGCCTCGGCCAGCGCCGCGAGATGCTCCGCCTTGCCATGCCCGTAGGCGTGACTGGGGTCCGCCGGCCGCTCGGCGACGCCCACCGCGAAGAACGTCAGCAGCGCCGCAACGAGGTCGATGCCGGAGTGCGCCGCTTCCGACAGCAGACCGAGACTGTGCGTAGGGATTCCGGCCGCGACCTTGAGCGCGATCAGCGCGCAGGCCGCGAGCACGGAGACGAGGGCGGTTCGGCGTTGCGGAGTCACACGTTAAGCATCATCAAAAAGAAGAGCCCGCCGTGGCGGGCTCTTCCTGCTTCAGCAGCTTTGTTGGCTACGCGCTGGCGATGTCGCCGAAGAAGCGCTCGTTCAGGAACGTGCCCGCACCGGTGCCCTTGTCGAGCCAGTAGCGGAAGAGCAGGTTCTGGTCCTCCTTGGCGTGGTAGCCATACTTGAACTTGCACTTCGGGCTGTTCGACAAGCACGAGAACGTCGCCGTCGAGCCGAAGAACGCCTTGATGAAGTCCGACTGGTGGCAAGGCGACGCCGAACACGTCGCGTTCGGGTTGAACGTCCCGCCGGTGACCGTGCCCGTGATGTAGCCCTTGAAAGTGCCCGTGACGCCGAGCAGCACGGTGTGACCGTGGCTGGAGGTGTTCGCGGCACAGTTCCCGGGGCTGGCGAGGACGCCGCCGGCGTTCGTCACGAACGACCCGTGGTCGGACTCGCGGATGCGGTACGAGCCGTCCCTGTTCTTGTGCACCTTCACGGTGCGCGTGATCGTGTCGTCGGCCCACGTGCCGCCGGAGCAGCTGCCGTCGGTCGTATGGATCACAACGGTGGCCTTGTTCGGGTGCGGCTGCTTGTTGCCGTGGCCCGGGTTCGCGACCGCGAACGCCGCAAACGCGAGGGCGCCGACGACGAGAACCGGAACTGCCAAAAGGCGTTTCATATGTTTTCGCCCCTTTCGCATGGATTGGATCCGTGCCTCTGAACCCTGCCCGGGTCATTGGGCGCCTGCACGGCCGTTCCTCGGAACTCCGTCGAACTCTTACGTGTCTTTTACAAGGGGTCTCAGGCTCGCGTCAGAAACTCGACGCGGTTGCCGGCCGGATCGAACGAGTAGAAGCGGCGCGCCCCTGGCAACCGCTCGTCCCACCGCACCTCCGCGCCGGTCGCGGCGAGCCGCTCGGCGAGCACGTCGAGCTCGGCGCCGGCGAGCTCGAAGGCAGGATGCGCCTTCGGTGCCGGCGCGAAGTCCTCGTACTCGGAGACGTGCAGCTCCTGAGAGCCGGCCCGAAACCAGGCGCCGACGCCGCCGAGCGTTTCGGGCCGCTCGATTCGTTCGAGGCCGACGACGTCGCCGTAGAAGCGGGCGGCGGCGTCGGTGCCGCTGGGCGGCACGACAACCTGCACGTGGTCGAGCGAGAAGCTCAGAGGTTCCCGCGCAAGGCTTGCTCGCGCTCGATCGATTCGAAGAGGGCCTTGAAGTTGCCTTCTCCGAACGTCGTCGCGCCATGCCGCTCGATCACCTCGAAGAAGACAGTCGGCCGGTCCTGCGCCGTCTTCGTGAAGATCTGGAGCAGGTAGCCGTCCTCGTCGCGGTCGGCCAGGATCTTCAGCCGCTTCAGGTCGGTGTAGTCCTCGGAGATCTCACCGACCCGCCCCTCGACCTCCTCGTAGTACGAGTCGGGCGTGTCGAGGAAGAGGACGCCGCGCTCCTTGAGCTGCGTGACCGCGGCGACGATGTCCTCGCTCTGCATCGCGATGTGCTGGACGCCGGGGCCATGGTTGAACTCGAGGTATTCCTCGATCTGGCTCTTGCGCTTCCCCTCGGCCGGCTCGTTGATCGGGAACTTGATCTTGCCGCTCCCGTCCGCCATCACCTTCGACATCAGCGCCGAATACTCGGTCTGGATCTGGTCGTCGCCGAAGTGGACGATGTTGGTCATTCCGAAGACGCGCTCGTAGAACTCGACCCAGGTGTTCATGCGGCCGAGTTCGACGTTGCCGACGACGTGGTCGAGGGCCTTCAAGCCGACGCCGGAATCCACCTGCCCGTTCTCGACCGTCGAGCGGTAGCCCGGCAGGTAGGGGCCGGCGTAGTCCTTGCGGTCGACGAAGGTGTGGACGACATCGCCATAGGTTGCGATCGAGGCGAGCTCCACGCGGCCGAACTCGTCCTCCTCCCAGTGCGGCTCCGCGATGCCCCGCGCGCCGCGCTGGACGGCCGTGCGATAGGCGCCGTCGGCGCTCGGCACCTGAAGCGCGATGTCGCGGGCGCCATCGCCGTGACGGCAGGCGAACTGCGTCACCTCGCTGTCGGAGCGCAGGCCACTGGTCAGGACGAGGCGGATGGCGCCCTGCTCCACGACGTACGAGGCGCGGTCGCGGACGCCGGTCTCGGGCCCCGCGTAGGCCGTCCGCGTGAACCCGAACGCGTGCTCGTAGAAGTAGGCGGCCTGCTTCGCGTTCCCGACCCAGAGCTCGACGTGGTCCCAGCCATCCAGCGGCATGAAGTCGGTCGAGCTCATAGACCGATTCTAACGCGCTGCGATTCGGGCTCCCGGCTGCGGCGAGGCCTCGTCGCCGACCTGCACATCCTCGAAGCCGCGCTTGAGGGGCACCTCGCGAACCCAGAGCAGCGAGACGAGCAGTACGAGTCCGCAGACGACCGCGGCCGAGAGGAACGCCGGCTGCAGCGCCCGCGCGAGCTCGGCTCGGCCGGCGGTGGGCAGCCGGTGAATCGCGACGCCCTCGCCACGGACGCTCGCGGGCAGGCGCTGGTTGACGAGCACGCCCATCAGCGTCACGCCGAGCGTCGAGCCGATCGAGCGCGAGAACTGCGTCAAGGCCGTCGCCGTGCCCATCGCGCTCCGCGCCACCGAGTTCTGTACCGAGAGCACGAAGATCTGCATCATCGCCCCGAGGCCGATGCCGCAGATGACCATGTTCCGGGCCGCCTGCGCATTCGTCGTGTTGACGCTCATCCGCCAGAGCAACAACTCGCCGGCGCCGAGCACGACGGGGCCGATCAGCGTGTTCGGCCGGTAGCGGCCGGTCCTGGAGACGACCTGGCCCGAGACGAAGCTCGTGATCACCGCTCCGAGCAGCAGCGGCGTCAGCACGACGCCCGACGAGGTCGCGGACGTGCCGATCACGCCCTGGACGAAGAGCGGTACGAAGCTGATCGTCCCGAACATCGCCATCCCGACGAGCGCCATGCAGGCGACGCTCGCCGCGACCGTTCTGTTGCGCAGGAGCTCGAACGGCAGGATCGACTCCGGCACGCTGCGCTCGACGAAGCCGAACGCCAAGAGCAGCAGCGCCGCCGCCGCCGCCAGCGCCCCGATCACCTCGGGCGAGCCCCAAGGGTAGTCGCGACCGCCCCAGACGAGTCCGAGCAGCAGCGCCGTCGTCCCGAGAGCGAGCAATGCCGCGCCGAGCCAATCGATCGAATGCTCCTGCTTGAACGGTCGCCGCGGCATCGTCACGAGGATCACCGCCAGTGCGAGCCCGCCGACCGGGAGGTTGACGTAAAAGATCCAGCGCCAGCTCGTGTTGTCGACGATGAAGCCGCCGATCAGGGGACCGATGATCGACGCACCGGCGAAGACGGAGCCGATCAGGCCCTGATAGCGGCCGCGGTCGCGGGGCGGCACGATCATCCCGACCATCGCCAGCGTCAGCGGGAAGAGGCCGCCGGCGCCGACCCCCTGAACGGCTCGGAAGATGACGAGCTCCCACATGTTCTGGGCGGCGCCGCAGAGCGCCGAGCCGAACAGGAAGATCAGGATCGCGACGATGAAGAGCGGCTTACGGCCGTGGACGTCGCCCAGCTTCCCGTACAGCGGCACGGTGACGGTCGAGCCGAGCAGGTAGGCGGTGAACACCCACGAGTACTGCGTGATCCCGCCGAGGTCGGCGACGACCCTCGGCAGCGCGGTGGCGACGATCGTCTGGTCGAGCGCGGCAAGCAGCAGCGCCACCATCAACCCGGAGTAGATCGCCAGAATTCGGCCGATCGTGTACTGGTAGCCCGGCGGCTGGCGGGCCAGGCGCTCCCGGAGCGTCACGTTGTCTCCTGGACGACGAGCGCGGGCTGGTCGCGTCGCGAGAGCACGATGCCAACGGCGATCAGCACGCCCCCACCGACCTGCAGGGCGGTCATCGACTCGGATAGGAGCAGCAGCGCGAAGATCGCGCCGAGGAAGGGCTGCAGGTTCGCGTACAGCGAGGCGCGCGACGGGCCGACTTGCTCGATCGAGTTGAACCAGAGGAGGTTGGTCAGGCAAAGCGGCCCGAGCACGGCGAAAACGTAAGCGACCCAGACGAGGCTCGGAAGCGAGCCGTAGTCCTGCGAGGCAAGCTGGGGCGCGCCGACGATCAGGAGCAGGATCGCGCCGATCGTCAGCGCGTAGGCACTGATGCGCGAGGCTGTGTAGCGGGTCATCAGCGGCGCGATCGCGACCGAATAGGCCGCCCAGGTGGCGGCCCCCGCGATCGCGAGCATGTAGCCCCAAAGATCGCCGCTGATCCCGCCTTTCGCGCCGGCGGCGACAAGGCACACGCCCGCGAAGGAGACCGCGGCCGCGATCCAAAAACGACTGTGCAGCCGCTCGATCCCGCCGGCCGCTGCGAAGAGCGCCGTCATGATCGGCAGAGTTCCGAAGATCAGGGCGACGGTGGTCGCGGTCGTCAGCTTCGTCGCGTACACGAAAGTGATCTGGTTCAGGAAGATTCCGATCACTGCCGCACCGAAGATGAACGGGATGTCCCGACGCTGCAGGCGGAACGAGCGCTCGCGCACCCAGGTGACGCCGATGAAGAGCAGGGCCGCCGCCGCAAAGCGGACGGCGCCGTAGGCGAGCGGCTTGAAGCCGTGGTTGAGGACGTACTTGGTGACGGTGAAGTTGAGAGACCAGATCATGACCGTGACGAACAGCATCAGGTCGGCGGCCTCGAGACGTCGCACTCGCTCGACCCTACCCATTAGGCTCTTTGCGATGCCTGAGCCGACAAAAGAGGCGATCGACGCGCTCGTCGGGCCGGCGACACCGCAGTTCGCCTATCAGCTGCGCGCGCGGATCCAGGAGCTCGTCAAGGACCTGGCGGAAGACGATCCCGTGCGGCAATACGGCGAGGAGAAGATGGAGCTGCTCGACCGGCTCGGCTACGCCTCCTCGAAGGCCGCGGCCGGCGGCCGCGTGAGGCGAGACGTGCCCGGCTGGAACGAGCTCCCGAGCTCCGCGCCGGCCGACTCGCCGCTGCCTCACCGTCCCGTCGGGACGTGACCCGGTGCCAGGCACGAAGCCACGCCCCGTGGCGCCACGTCTGTCCGAAAATGCCTGCAGCCGCCGCTCCACCGGCACGGTGACAGCCGCCGCGGGACCGCGCGATCCGTCCCGGCAGGCCGTGTCCCGGTGCCAGGCATGCAGACACGTCCCACAGGGGCGATGAAGTTCGACGGCGCCTCAGTCTTCGTGACCGGCGGCTCGCGCGGGATCGGCAAGGCGATCGCGCTCCGGTTCGCGGAGCTCGGTGCGGCGCGCGTCGCGATCGGCTACCTGCGAAACGACAGGGCCGCCGAAGCCGCTGCCGAGGAGCTCCGCGCCGCCGGCACCGAGGCCGTGCTCGTGCGCGGCAACGTCTCGTCCAACCGCGTCGCAAGCGAGGTCGCCGAGCTCGGCGCGCTCGACGCCCTGATCCACAGCGCGGCCACCGGCGTGATCCGGCCCGCGCTCGAGATCGAGAAGAAGCACTGGGACTGGACGCTCGACGCGAACGCGTTCGCTCTGCTCGAGCTTGCAAAGGCGGCTGCGCCGCAGATGCAGCCTGGCGCCTCGATCGTCGGCATCTCCAGCCTCGGCTCGACGCGAGTGCTCGAGAACTACGTGGTCGTCGGCACCTCGAAGGCGGCGCTCGAGTCGCTGGTGCGCTACCTCGCCGTCGAGCTCTCGCCTCGGGGGATCCGCGTCAATGCCGTCTCGGCGGGAGTCGTCGAGACCGAGGCCCTGGACCACTTCCCGAACAAGGACGAGATGGTGCGCGAGGGACTGGAACGTACGCCGGCCGGCCGGCTCGTCGAGCCCGGAGACGTCGCAGACGCGGTCGCGTGGCTCTGCTCGCCCGGGGCGGAGATGGTTCGCGGCCACACGCTCGTCATTGACGGCGGCTTCTCATTGCTGGCCCAATAAGCCTGTGGAACCCACTGAGCACAACCGGCGAGCGTGGGACGAGATTCACCGCCGCCGCGCCGACGTGATGGCGGGAGAGCTCGGGATCCCGGAGACGATCCGCGAGCGACTGCCTGACGTGAAGGGAAAGCACGTGCTCCACCTGCAGTGCGCGACCGGCGAGTCGACCGCCGAGCTCGCCGAGCTCGGTGCGCTCGTCACCGGCGTCGACATCTCCGCCGAGGCGACCGCCGTCGCGCGCGAGCGCGTGCCGAACGGAGTCTTCCTCGAAGCCGACGTCCAGCAGCTCCCGCTCCAGCTCGAGCGCAGTCGTTTCGACCTCGTCTACACCGGCGGCGGCATCTTCCGCTGGCTCCACGACCTCGACGCCTGGGCCGGCGGAATCGCCTCGGCGCTCAAGCCCGGCGGCGTGTTGCTCGCCTACGACGACCACCCCGTGGCCGCGTGTGTCGACCAAGGCTCGCACTGGCGGGAGGACTACTTCGACGAGAGCCCGATCGTCGACGTCGGCTGGCGGCACTTCGACCTCCCCGGAGAGCCGGCGCAGGAGCGCAAATACGAGCGCTTCTGGCGCCTCGGCCAGATCGTCACGGCGGTCGCCGGCGCAGGCCTCGCGATCCAGTCGCTCGAGGAGTTCTCGACGATCTACGAGACCTACTGGCGCGCCAAGGATCCCCGCGTTCCCGGCCAGTTCGTCCTGATCGCGACGAAGCCGACTTCCTAGAGGAGCGAAAACGCCTCGTCGAGCTCGGCGTCGGTGATCGTCAGCGGCGGCGTCGCCGAGATCAACCGGCCGCCGGGGCCTGCCGGGACGACGATCACGCCGCGGTCGAGTGCCTCGTCAGCATCTCCCTCGCGGGCGCGGAGCAAGCCCTTCCCGTGCCAGCCCTCCCGCTCGAAGCGCTCGCCGGCCTCCTGGACGCGGTCGAGCAGCTTCGGTACCTCGTCGAGCACCACGAGCGCGGACGCGCACGCGAGCGGATTGCCCGTGTGCGTGTGGGTGTAGACATCTTCCTCGCCGAGCTCCCAGACCTGTTCCAGCTCCTCCCGGCAGAAGAGCGCCGCCGAGATCGGCAGGCCGTGACCGAGTGCCTTGCCCGCCACGAGTAGGTCGGCGTACTCGGCTCCCGGCCAAAGCTCCCCGGTGCGGCCGAGTCCGGCGTAGACCGCATCGACGATCAGCAGCGCCCCGCGCGCGGTGCAGCGCCGACGGAGAACGCGGAGGAAATCGGGTGACGGCACCTGCGCGCCGCCTCGCCCCTGCACCGGCTCGACGATCACGCAGCCGCAACGCGCCGGCAGCGTGCCGGGGTCCTCTCCGAAGCGGCGCCGGTAGACCGGGCCCGGCAGCCAGGTCCGAAAAGGCAGGCGAAAGGCATCGATCGACGTCGGGGCGAGCGCGAGCAGGCCGGTCCCGTGGTAGGCGCCTTCGAAGGCGAGGATGCCCGGCTTGCCGGTCGCGAGCAGCGCCGTCCGAAGCGCGATCTCGACCGCGTCCTCGCCGGTGACGCCGAGCTTGGCCGACCAGGGCAGGCGGCGCCGGAGCTCCACGGTCACCTCGGCCTCGGCCAGGTCGCCGAGCGCGTGCACGACGCGCTGATCGCGCCAGGCTTCGAGGATCTGGGGATTGCGGTGCCCGAGCGCCGCGACCCCGAAGCCACCGGAAAGATCGAGGTACTGGCGGCCGTCGGCGTCGACGACGCGGCATCCCTCAGCGTCAGCCCAAATCAAGCGGAGCCGTTGCGGCGAGGCACGAACCGCCCCAGTGTGTCTGCGGCGATGTAGCCCGCGATCTTCGGGTTCTCCTGCAACCGGCGGAGCGAATACGCGTACCAGTGCTCGCCGAACGGGACGTAGATGCGCAAGCGATGGCCCTCGCTGACGAGCCGCTCGCCGAGTGCCTCTGCAACGCCGAGCAGCATCTGGAATTCGTACTCGTCGCGGCCGAGGCCGCGCCGGGCGACGATCCGGCGCCCTTCCGAAACGAGCCACTCGTCGTGCGTGGCGATCCCCACGTAGCAGCCGGCGTCGAGCACCGCCTCGAGCCCGCGCACGAAGTTCGCGCGCACCTCCTCGTAACCCTGATAGGCGAGCTCCGGCGGCTCGATGTAGATGCCCTTGCAGATCCGGACGCTCGGGCGCAGGTCGGCGAGGGAACGGACGTCGTCGAGCGTCCGCCGCAGATACGCCTGCAGGACGACGCCGAGGTTCTCGTGACCCGCCTCGCGCAGCTCGCGATAGAGCCGCAGGGTGTCGTCGGTCGTCGAGGAGTCCTCCATGTCGATGCGGACGAAGTTCTTCCGTCGAGCCGCCTCGCGGACGACCGATTCGAGGTTCTCCCGGCAGAGGTCATAGTCGAGCTTCAGCCCGAGCGCGGTCAGCTTCACGCTCACGTTCGAGTCGAGGCCCTGGCGCTCGATCGTCTCGAAGACGTCACGGTAGGCCCCGGCGATCGCGCGAGCCTCGTCGCGGGTTCGTATTTCTTCGCCGAGGACGTCGATCGTGGCCAGCTTCTGCTGCCCGTTCACGGTCTTCACCACCCGGCAGGCGTCTTCGAGCGTAGGCCCGGCGATGTAGCGCTGCGCCAGCATGTGCACGAGCGGCTTCGGCACCGCCGGCAGCATTCGCGCGATCGTGCGATCCAGGATCACGAGCGCGGCGGATTCTACGTGCGGGGTGCCTACGATCTGCCAATGCAGGTTCGCCGCGTCGAGGATCCGGCAGACTTTCTCGACGCGGCTACGCCGCTGCTGCTCGCCGACGAGGCGCGACACAACCTGATGCTCGGGATCGCCGGAACGCTGCGGGACCACCCCTCTCGCTATCCGGAGTACAGGCTCTGGCTCGTGAAGGAGCGGTCGGCAACGGTTGGCGCGGCGTTGAGGACACCTCCACACAAGCTCGTTCTCGCCCGCCCCCGCGCGGACTCGGCGCTCGAAGCGCTGGCCGCCGGGATCGACGACGAGCTCCCGGGCGTCGTCGCTGCGCTACCGGAAGCCGAGACGTTCGCGGCCGCCTGGGCGACCAAGATCGGGACGACGCCGCGCAAGACGCGGGCTGAGGGCCTGTTTGCACTCGAGCGCGTGCAACGCGTCCCACCCGTCCCCGGCCGGATGCGCGTTGCCGATGCAGCCGATAGACCGCTGCTGATCGATTGGTTCGGGGCCTTCGCGGAGGAGGCCCTCGGAGAGGACGCCGTCCTGGAGAAACCGGACCGCGTGATCGATCACCGGCTGACCGCGGATAGCGCAGGCATCGTGCTCTGGGAAGTCGAGCACACCGTCTCGCTCGCAGCGTTCGGAAATCCAACACCGAACGGAATCCGGATCGGGCCCGTCTACACGCCGCCCCAGCATCGGCGGCACGGCTACGCCTCTGCCCTGGTCGCCGAGCTCTCCGAGCGCCTGCTCGCCGAGCGGCGCTTCTGCTTCCTCTTCACCGACCTCGCCAACCCGACCGCAAACCGGATCTACGAGCAGATCGGCTACCGGCGCGTCTGCGAGGCGGCCGAGATCGCCTTCGACGCCGGTTAGGTTGCCCCAGCTCCGACGGCGGGTACTCCGCAAACGCAGGAGTGATCGGCGACGAGCGCGGCGGCCGAGGAGGAGGAGCGTGAGCTACTCCCCACCGGGGCACTAGCTAGGTCTCGCGCATGAAGCCCTGGCGGGCGGCGCTGACCAGCGCCACAGCCTCGGGGAAGAGCACGCGCATCGCATCACGCAGCGCGATCGCCTGCTCGTCAGGCCCGCCCCGGGCGGAAACCTGCTGGAGCGCCGCAGCGGTCAGCTCGACGGCGGTGTTCAGCGTCAGCGTCGCGAACTGCTCGCGCTGGGCCTCCTGCACGGTCTCGGCCTGCTGCTCGGCGAACTCGCGGAGGCTGCGCATCAAGTCCTCCGGATCGCCCCCGAACGGAAAACCGGGATTGCTGCCTTCCATGGCGCCACTGTAGCCAGCGCAAGTCACTCGAGCGGGACCTTGTACGCGGCCTCGACGTCGCGGGTCAGCTCCTCGACGGTCGCCGTCGCCTGCTTCATCGCGACCGCAAACGGGGAGCCGGTGCCGCCGAGAACTTGCTCGAGCCTGAGCGTCGCGGCGCCGATCGCATCCAGCCGCTCCGGTGTCGCGACTCGCGGTGCGGTGCCGATCGCTCCCTCGAGCGCGAGCGCGGCTTCCTCGGCCTCGTCGATCCCCGCCGGGTGCTCAGTCAGGCGCAAGGCGACGAGCTGCGAGCGGAGCTCCTCCAGATCACCGCCGCCCGCCGTCTCCTCGGCGAGCTCGACCAACGCCGCGATCGAGACCACCTCGCGGATGCGCACCCGATCCTCGACCGGCCTTCCATCCTCGTCGAGCACGAGCCAGCCCGTCTCGCCGGAGTCGCCGCCGTACGCGCAGAGGTAGGCGCGCGAGCCGGAGGAGGGCTCGGCCGGCACGATGCCGACGACCTCCTCGCCCTGATCCGCGTAACGAACCGCGGCCTCGGCGATCCGCCGCAGATCCTCAGTCAGCGCCACGCGCCGAGAATAGACTCACCCCGTGGCCGAGGCCGCCTCCGCCCGGACGCGCCGCGCGCTCGAGCTCTTCGCCCCGCTCGGCCCCACCTACGAGCGCTACGCGCGAGTGCTTTCGCTCGGTCAGGACCCGCGCTGGCGCAGGTTCCTCGTCTCGCGGGTCGAGGCCGGACCAGGCGACGAAGTCCTCGACGTCGCCACGGGCACGGGCGCGGTCGCGCAAGAGCTACTCTGTCGGAAAAGCTGCTCCGTCGTCGGCGTCGATCAGAGCCGGGAGATGCTCTCGGTCGCACGCGAGCACCTGCCCGCGACCGTGACTCTCGTCGAGGCGAGCGCCGAGCGCCTGCCCTTCGAGGACGCCTCTTTCGACGCGCTCACGGTCACGTACCTGCTTCGCTACGTCGACGACCCGGGCGCGACCCTGGCGGAGCTTGCGCGTGTCGTCCGGCTCGGCGGCACGCTGGCGAGCCTCGAGTTCGCGGTCCCGGCCGGGGTCTGGCGGCCGCTCTGGGGGGTTTACGTCGGCGCTGTGCTTCCGGCGGCGGGACGAATCGTCTCGCCCGCCTGGCACGAGGTCGGCCGCTTCCTCGGCGGCAGTATCCGCGAGTTCTGGCGCCGCTATCCGCTCGCGCGCCAACTCGAGCTCTGGCGCGCCGCCGGGATCGAGGATGTGCAACACCGGCGCCTCAGCCTCGGCGGCGGGATCGTCATCTGGGGCCGGCGAGCATGAGCAGCGAAGCCCGCCCTGCTTTCTACGCGCTCGCGCCCGGCGGCTGGCGCGACTACGTGACCCTCCTCCACCTGCCCTACACGACCTGGCACCTGAGCTACGTCGTCATCGGGGCCTGCCTCGCGCCGCACGTGTCGGGCGGGCGGCTCGCCCTGACCGTCGCCGCCTTCTTCCTCGGCCTCGGCGTCGGCGCGCATGCGCTCGACGAGCTGAATGGACGCCCGCTGCAGACGAGGATTCCGACCGTTGTCCTCAGCGCGCTCGCGGCCTGCTCGCTTGCCGGGGCGAGTGCGATCGGAATTGCGGTCGCGGTCACGCACGACCTCTGGCTGCTGGCCTTCGTCGCCTTCGGCGCCTTCATCGCCACCGCCTACAACCTGGAGCTCTTCGGCGGGCTGTTCCACAACGGCTTCTGGCTGGCGAGCGCCTGGGGAGCGTTCCCGGTTCTGACCGCTTACTTCGCGATGACGGACCGGATCACGGGCGAGGCGGTGCTCACGGCCCTGTTCGCGGCGCTGCTGATCCGGGCACAGCAGGTGCTCTCGACCTCGGTGCGCGACGTGCGCCGCAGGACGGTCTCCGTCACCGGCACCATCGAGCGGAAAGACGGGTCGCGGCTTCCGATCGGCCCGGAGACGCTTACCGGTCCGCCCGAGACAGCGCTGCGCTTCATGGCGGCCGCGAGCGTCTCGCTGGCTGTGGGGCTGCTCGTGCTTCGATTCGGCTGAGAGCCCTTCCACATTGTGGAAGGGCTCTAACTACGATCCAGCCTTGTGAGCGCCGAGACCGCAGCGCAGATCGCCTTCGCCGCCGGCGTCGTGCTGGTCGCGGCCGGGGTTGCGAGCGCGTTGTCAGGAAGAGGCTCCCGGCTCGAGCTCTTCGGAATCGCGGGTCTGCTCGGCCTCGCAGCGACTGCCGGCTGGGTTGTCGTCGCGCTCGACGTCGACCGCGGGACGGCGGTGGCCGCGGGCGGACTGACGGTCTGCTGCGCGGCGGCGTTGCTGACGCTCCCGCTGCGGGCGGGCCTGGGCCGGAGCCGACGGATCGACGCAGAGCTGGACGAGGCCGAGACCGCGCTGCGGGAGCTGGTCGAACGCGAGACCGTGCGCCGCGGCGAGGAACTCGAGCGCACGCTCGCGCGCGCACGCGCCGAGACGAGCTCGCGGCTCGCGGAAGACGAGCGCAAGCTCGCCGAAGCGCGGCGGAGCGAGCTGGCTCAACGAGAGCGCCGCCTCGCGGGCGAGCTCGGAGAGGCCCTCGCCCTCGTCGAGCGACGCGTCGAGCAGCGCCTGACGGAGTGGTCCGGCGACCTCGACCGGATCCAGCAGGGGCTCACGACCCGTCTTGCAGAGCTGGCGCAGAGCCAGCGCGAGGCAGTCGGCGAAGCCCAGTCGAGGCTCGAGACGGAGATGGAACAGCTCAAGGCCGCCAGCGAGGATCAGCGTGCGATTCTCGTCAGGTTGCGGGAGGAGTTCGAGCGCGCCGCCGGAGAGGCCGGGACTGCCGCCCGACGCGAGGTCGAGGTGCACGAGAGCGAGCGCCGCAGAGCGCTGCACGAGGTCTCCGAGCGGCTGCGCCAGCGCGAGCGCGATCTCCGCGACCGCATCGCCGCCGAGGAGACGGATGCCGTGCGCCGGATTCAGTCGGGCTTCGCCGATGTCGAACGCAGGCAGATCGATCAGCTGACCCGGATCGTCGACCGGACCGCGAACCGGCTTTCCGAGGCTGCGGTCGAGCAGTTTTCAGCCACGGTCAAAGCGGCGCGGGACGACGCCGCCAAGCGCCTATCCCGCGAGCTCGACCGGGCGGTCGCCCAGTTCGCGCACGATGCGCAATCCGTGCTTGCCGAGCGCCTCGCCCAGGTGTCAGACGTCGGCGCCGCGCGCGTCGACCGCAAGCTGACCGAGATCGTGGGCCGGATCGAGCAGCGGCGCGACGAGTTTCTGGCCGACTTCCAGCGCAGGTTCTCGGACGTGGAGGCGGAGCTGAGGTCGCAGATCCGGGCGATCGGCGCCGACGCCGAAGCGGAGCGCGAGGTGCTCGAGGCCCGTGTCCACGACCTGACCCGCCGCCTGGAAACCGCGGTCACGGCGGCTGAGTCGAGCCTCGAAGGCGCGTTTCGGACCCCCTAGCAAGGGGACACAAACTTCAAGCGGCAGGGTTCGTCTAGGACAAGGCGAAGCAGATTGAGCTCATGGCCCAGATAACCGAGACACCACAGGACGAGCGAGCGAAGGTCGAAAGCTGGCGGCTCCACGTGCTGATGGAGGCCGGTTTTTCGCTCCCCCTCGCCGAGAAGCTCGCCCACAGCGAGGCAGATCTGCATCGCGCGGTCGAGATGGTCCGCAGCGGCTGCGACCACGAGACCGCGGCCCGGATCCT
Organism: Actinomycetota bacterium; assembly: GCA_005883955.1. Lineage (GTDB taxonomy): Bacteria > Actinomycetota > Thermoleophilia > Gaiellales > Gaiellaceae > 13-2-20CM-68-14. The sequence goes on from VAXH01000060.1 coordinate 63,844, forward strand.
GCTTTAACGGGCTCACCCGATCGGAGCGACGGGTCAAGCTAGTCTCGCGGAATATGCGAGAGCATCTTTCGCGATGATGAAGGTCGAGGCAACCGCCTACGGCGACCGCAAGGTTTTCTCCGTGTCCGCGTTCAACCGCGGGATCGCGACCTGGCTGCAGCGGCTGCCGACCGTCTGGGTCGAGGGCGAGGTGACGGAGCTGAAGCGGCACCCGCGCTGGCAGAGCGTCTTCTTCACGCTCAAGGACCCGGCCGACGGTGCGTGCCTCGGCGTCTCGATGCCGCGGGGACAGTTCGACGGGCTTCGGCTCGAGCTCGCCGACGGCGACTGCGTTCACGCCTACGGCCGGCCCGAGCTCTACGCCGCGCGCGGCGAGTTCAGGCTGCGCGCGCTCTCGCTCGAGCGGTTCGGGCTCGGCGACCACCTAGCCGCACTCGAGCGTCTGAGGCGGAAGCTGGCGTCGGAAGGGCTGTTCGCGGCCGACCGGAAGCGGGCACTGCCCGTCTGGCCTCGCAAGATCGGCCTCGTCACGGGTAACGACGCGGCCGCGAAGCGAGATGTCCTGACCGGGATCCGGAGCCGGTTCCCACCGGCACGGGTCGTCGTCGCCGAGACGTACGTGCAAGGCCCACGCGCCGCGGCCGCGGTCACGGAGGCGCTCCGTCGCCTCTGCGAGGTGCCTGAGCTCGACGTCGTCGTCGTCGCGCGCGGCGGCGGCAGCTTCGAGGACCTCCTGCCCTTCAGCGACGAGCGGCTCGTCCGCGCGATCGCAACCTGCCCGGTTCCGGTCGTCTCCGCGGTCGGCCACGAGCAGGACACGCCGCTCTGCGACCTCGCCGCAGACGTGCGCGCCTCGACACCGACCGCGGCGGCTCGGCTCGTCGTCCCGGATCTCGGCGAGCTCCACGAACGTCTCGAGCGTGCGCGCGGCGGGCTCGGCCACGGGGCTCGGCGTGCGCTCGAGCTGAAGATCACCCGTCTCGGGCAGGCCCATGAGCGGCTGCGACGCGCGCCCGAGCTGCTGGTCGAACGCCGGCGGGCGTCGCTCGAGCAGGCTGCCGGGCGCCTGCGAGCCCTCTCGCCGAAGGCGACCCTGAACCGCGGTTACGCAATCGTGCGCGCCGGCGAGACGATCGTCCGTTCCGCAGCCGCGGTGGAGAGCGATGAACGCATCGACGTCGAGGTAAGCGACGGGAGGTTCGGCGCCCGTGTCGAGTGAGCCGACCTTCGAATCGGCGCAGCGCGAGCTCGAGCAGATCGTCCAGCGGCTCGAGAGCGGCGAGACCGCGCTCGACGAGGCGATCGCTCTCTGGGAGCGGGGCGAGGAGCTCTACCGTTTTTGCCTCGGCAAGCTGGACTCGGCGCAGGGCAAGATCGAGCAGCTGGCGAGCCGGGTGGAAGCGGCAAAACCCTAGTGCCGTGCGGCTTTCCCGCATAGAATCGGGCCGTGGCCGACGCGCCGACCGAGCTGCTCGAGCAGATCCCGCTCTTTGAGGGCCTCGCGCACGGCGAGCTGGAGCGAATCGCCCGCTCGTTCAAGGAGCGCCGTTTCGGCGCCGGTGACATCGTGGCGGCGGAAGGCGCAGGCGGCATCGGCTTCTTCGTCATCAGCGAGGGAAGCGCGAGCGTGGACGTCCACGGCGAGCAGCGAGGCAAGCTCGGCCCCGGCGACTACTTCGGCGAGATCGCGCTGATCGACGACAAGGCGCGCCGCACCGCGACGATTACCGCCGATTCCGACCTCACCTGCTACGGGCTCACCTCCTGGGAGTTCCGGCCGCTCGTCGAGACGAACGCCCAGATCGCCTGGAAGCTCCTTCAGGTGATGGCCAAGCGGCTCCGCGAATCGGAGCAACAGCAAATCTCGATCTAGGAGCGCGGCTTGGCACAGACGGTTTCGGCCGCGCAGCTCGTCGCCCGTTGCCGCGACGGCGATCAGGAGGCGTGGGCGGCGCTCGTGGAGCGTTTCTCGCGCTACGTCTATGCGATCGCGACGCAGGGGTTCCGACTCCGCGAGCATGACGCCGAGGACGTCTTCCAGGAGGTTTTCGCCAAGGTCTACGAGCGACTCGACTCGCTGCGCAGCGACGAGGCGATTCAGCCCTGGATCGCCCAGCTGACCCGGCGCGTCTGCGTCGACCGTCTGCGATCGGGCTCGCGGGAGGAGACGACCGACGAGACCGAGCTGGCTGTTGACCCCGACGAGGACGCCATCGGGCGAATCGACGAGGCGCTCGACGTCCACGACGCGATGGCGGGCCTCTCCGAGAACTGCCGAGAGATCCTCGACCGCTTTTTTGCCCGTGACGAGACCTACCGGACGATCGGCGAGGCGCTCGAACTGCCCGCCGGCACGATCGCCAGCCGGATTTCTCGCTGCCTCGTCAAGCTGCGCGAGGAACTCGAGGGAAGAAAACCGGTCCCAACACAGTCTGGTGGGCAGGTGAGCGTATGAGCGCATTCAATGAAGACAGACTGGCTGAACTGATCGGAGCCCTCCCGCCGGCGCCCGAAGCCTGGGTGCGCGCGGCGCAGGAGCTGCCTCTCGCCCGTAGCGAATTCGACGGGATCGTCGCCAGGGCGGAAGCCGACGCCGAGTTCCGCCAGGCGCTCATCGCCGACCTCGAGGCGACGCTCGCGCAGGAGGGCTACGAGCCCGAGCGCCCGCTGATCGACGCGCTTCGCAGGCGTTTCAGCGCCGACTCGTAAACCAGCGAATCCCGCCAGCGCGATTGTCACACTTCCGGCGCAACTCGCCCTTGACAAAACCCTGTGTCGGACACCGCCGTTCGGCCACGGCCCTTAGGGCGCCGCCCTTGCGTCGGGCCGTCGCCCACGCGGCCGCTGTTTAGGATCGCTGCATGGCTCAACCCGAGCAGCAGCCCGAGCGGTATACCGGCGAGACCCTCCCGGCCTGGAGCCTCCCAGCCGCCGCGTCGGCCGAGATTGGGATCGGAGTCGAATGGCCGGAGCGCGTTACACGCGACTGGGCGCTCGGCGGCTCGACCGGGGCCGGGGTTCGGGTCTGCATCCTCGACAGCGGCGTCCAGCCCGATCATCCGCTCGTCGGGGCGCTCGAGGGGGCGGTCGCGCTGCGCAAGACCGAGGACGGGGAGATCGTCGTCGAGGACGACACCGAGGGCGACCTCTGCGGACACGGCACCGCCTGCGCCGGGATCGTGCGCTCGATCGCACCCGACTGCCGGCTGTTCAGCGTCCGCGTGCTCGGCGCCGGCTTCAAGGGCAGCGGCTCCGTCCTGCTGGAGGGCCTGCGCTGGGCGATCGGCCAGGGCTTCGACGTGGTCAACATGAGCCTCTCGACGACGAAGAAGCACTTTTCTGGGCTCCTGCACGAGCTCGCCGACAGCGCTTACTTCCGGCGCACCGTCCTGGTCGCCTCGGCTCACAACATGCCGGTCGAGAGCTATCCCTGGCGGTTCTCGTCGGTGATCTCGGTCGGCAGCCACGAGGAAGCCGACCCGCTGACGTTCTTCTACAACCCGTCGCCGCCGGTCGAGTTTTTCGGCCGTGGCGTCAATGTCGAGGTCGCCTGGATCGGCGGCGCCAGGATCCGTTCGTCGGGTAACAGCTTCGCGACCCCGCACATGAGCGCGATCTGCACCCTGATCCTCGCAAAGCACCCTGAGCTCACGCCGTTCCAGCTGAAGAGTGTTCTCTATCTGACCGCGTCGAACGTCGGAGGCGCCAATGAATGACCAGAACCTGCAAGCCGCGGTCTCCGCCGGCGTCATGTCCGCCGAGAGCGAGCACCGTGCTCTGCTCCAGTCAATCGTCGAGGTCGCGCGGGCGATCTTCTCTGCGAGGGCCGCCTCGATCTTCCTGCACGACGAGGAGGCCGACGAGCTCGTCTTCGAAGCGGTCGCCGGCGAAGGGTCGGACAGCCTGCTCGGGACGCGCTTCCCCTCCAGCACGGGTGTCGCCGGCTGGGTGCTCGTCACCCGCCAGCCGCTGATCATCGACGACCTCGAACAGGACCCCCGCCACGCCCGCGAGACCGCCGAGAGCACCGGTTACGTTCCCAAGGCGATGATGACGGTCCCGCTCCTGCACGATGAGCGCGCGCTCGGCGTGCTCAACGTGCTCGACCGCTCCAAGGAGATCGAGTTCTCGCTCGGTCAGATGGAGCTGCTCGGCCTCTTCGCGAACCAGGCTGCGATCGCGCTCGATCTCCTCCAGCGCGCGCGGCACGCGCGGGCGGTGCTCACACAAAGCGGAGGCGACGCCGGCGTGATCGCGCGAATCGCCTCTGCGCTCGAAGGCCTCGATGAAGAGCAACGCGAGCCCGTCCTGCGGCTACTCGGCGCCCTTGACGACGTGCTACGCGCCGACGTTTCGTTCTAGAACCACGTCGGGCCGGGAGATCCCGGCCCGATCGTTCCGAAGTCGCGGTGCTCAGCCGATGGGAGGCTGACCGATAGGCGGCTGCCCGATCGGTGGGCTGTGCGCCTCGACGTCGTCGTCCTCGTCGGTCTCGCGCTTGTTGCCGATCGCGCCGCCGACGGCGCCGCCGATCGCACCGTGGGTCTCGACGTCCTTCTCTTCGTCCTGCGTCTCCTCGCGGGGCTCGTCCGTCATGTTGGTCCTCCTGTCCGGAACTTCAACCTGTCGCTCCACTAGACGTGGCTTCTCGACGAATTCTTCCCTGGAAACACGTCGGGCCGGGAGATCCCGGCCCGACAACTGCGAACTCTTGGCTCTTAGCCGATCGGAGGCTCGCCGATGGGCGGAAGGCCGATCGGGGGGCTATGCGCCTCGACGTCTTCGTCATCGTCGCTGCGATGCGCCTCGCCGACCGGAGGCAGGCCGACCGGAGGGCTGTGCGCCTCGACGTCCTCGTCCTCACCGCGGTGGGCCTCGCCAACCGGAGGCAGGCCAACCGGAGGGCTGTGCGCCTCGACGTCCTCTGGCTCTGGCTGATTCTCCTCGCGTCGCTCGTCCGTCATTACTCCTCCTTCCGAAACTTTGCTGTCGGTTCACTAGACGTGGTTTCTAGCTTGAATCTTCCCTGGTCCGCTTCAAAAACACAATCGGCCCTGCGATCCTTGGCGGATGCAAGCCTTGCGGCGACAACTGCTCGACTCGGTCCGCGCTTTCGCGAGCATCTATCGCAACCCTAGCCTGAGGCGTCTGCAGCTCGCCTGGATCGGCTCGTCGGTCGGCACCTGGGGCTACGTCGTCGCGCTGATGGTCTACGCCTACCGGCAGGGAGGCCCCGCCGCGGTCGGGCTCGTCGGAATGATTCGCTGGTTCCCGGCGGCCGCGGCTGCTCCGTTCGGCGGGATGATCGGCGACCGCTTCCCGCGCCTGCGGGTGATGGTCGTCTCGGACCTCGTTCGAGCGAGCGCTCTGGCGGCGGCCGCGGCGGCGATCGCTCTCGACTCGTCGGCGGTGATCGTGTACCTGCTCGCGATCCTGGTCACGCTCGTGTCACAGGCGTTCCAGCCGGCGGAGTCGGCCCTGCTCCCAACCCTCGCCGAGTCGCCGGAGGAGCTCGCTGCGGCCAACGTCGCCAACACGACAATCGAAGCCGCGGGCTATTTCGTCGGTCCCGCGCTCGGAGGCGTCGTGCTCGCAGTCTCGAACGTCGAGACCGTCTTCATCGTGACGGCGGTGGCGTTCCTCTGGTCGGCTGCGATGCTGGCTCTGATCCGGCTGCGAGAGCCCGAGCCCGGGCCGGAAGCGGCCAGAGGTACCTGGCAGTACGAGGCGCTTGCGGGGTTCCGGACGATCTGGCGCGACCCGCGCCTGCGACTGATCATCGGGCTCTTCGCCGCCCAGACGCTCGTGTATGGGGGTTTCGTCGTCCTCACGGCGGTGGCGTCGATCCGGCTGCTTGGGCTCGGCTCGCCGGGCATCGGCTATCTGAACGCGGCCCTCGGCGTCGGTGGGCTGATCGGCGGGATCGTCGCGGTGGCGCTCGTGGGGAACCGGAGGCTGGGCCTCACCTTCGGTCTAGCTCTGATCCTCTGGGGCAGCCCGATCCTCGCGATCGGGCTCTGGGCGAAGGCCGCGCCCGCATTCGTGCTGATCGGGCTCGCCGGCCTCGGACTGACGCTCGTCGACGTCGCTGGCTTCACATTGCTGCAGCGCGCCGTTCCCGAAGAGGTGCTGGCGCGGGTCTTCGGAGTGCTCCACAGCGCTTTCTTCGCCACGGGAGGGATCGGCGCGATCCTCGCGCCGGCGCTGATCAGCTGGCTCGGGATCCGCGGCGCACTGATCGTGGCCGGCGCGGTGCTTCCAGCGGTCACGATCCCCTCGTTCGGGCTGCTTGCCCGCATCGATCGCACCCTCACCGTCCCGACCGCGCAGCTCGAGGCCCTGCGTGCGATCGAGATGTTCGCGCCGCTGCCGGCGCCCACGCTCGAGGCGCTCGCTGCGAACCTGATGCGGGTGGGGGTTCCTGCCGGCGAGACGATCTTCCGTCAGGGCGACCACGGCGACCGCTTCTACATCGTCGATTCCGGCGAGATCGAGATCGAGATCGACGGCCGGGACACGAACGTGCTCGGGCCGGGCGAGCACTTCGGCGAGATTGCTCTCTTGCGCGACATTCCGCGCACCGCGACCGCGCGGGCGCGGAAGGAGACGCAGCTGTACGCGCTCGACCGCGACGCCTTCCTCGGCGCCGTCACCGGCCACGCGGGGAGCAGCGAGGCTGCCGAAACCGTCGTCGTCGCGCGGCTAGGCCTGACGGGATAGGCGCTCGCCGAGCGCGACGAGATCGTCCGCCGCCTGCGCGGGATCGCCGCTGAGCGCGACCGTCTCCGCGCCCGGAAGGTCGACCGCGACGCGCCCGCCGAAGAGGAGGCAGCGAACGCCTTCCTCGAGGCAGATACGGAGCGCCTCGCCGGGCGCCTTGCCGGTCGCGGTCGTCGCGTCGACGGTGCCCTCGCCCGTGACGACGAGGCTTGCCTCGCGAACGCGATCGCGAAAACAGAGGCGTTCGAGGACCTCGCGAGCCCCGGGCACGAGCACTGCGCCGAGCGCTGCCAGTGCCGCGCCGAGACCGCCCGCGGCGCCGGCGCCGGGCAGCTCGGCGTAGGGCGCGAGCTCGTCCATCGCAGCGAGCCGACGCTCGAGCAGACCGATCTGCTCCGGTGTTGCGCCCTTCTGAGGCGCAAATCGCAGGGCCGCGTCGCGAAGCGGCACGAGCGCGTCGCAGAGCACGGTGGTCGGCGCCGGCAGCTCGGGCAAGACCTCACGGAGACCGGCACCGCCGTCCACATTCGCCGTGCCCCCGAGGCAGACGAGCAAGCGATCCGCTTCGACTTCGGCGATCAACTCGCCGAGACCGCGGCTGGAAGCGGCCAGCGGATCGAGCCGCCGCGGGTCGAGCGGGATCGCGTCCGCGGCCTCGACCACCGCGGTGCCGCCCGGCAGGGAGCGGATCGGCGCCTCCCGCGGGCGCCCAAAGGCATCGCTCACGCGAACGCGCGCGAGAACACGTCCGCCGAGTACGTCGGCCGTCCCCTCGCCGCCGTCGGCGATCGGCAGCTCGTGCACTTCGTTCCCGCCTCGGCGAAAGCCCTCGGCCAGGAAGGCGGCCGCCTCTCGAGCGGAGAGAACGCCCTTGAGGCTAGCCGGAGATGCGAGCGCGTTCACGCGCTAAGGCGCTCGCTCGCGACGCCGGCTCGGAGGACGTCGCGGCTTTGCCGCGGCGTCCGATTCTTCCCGGTCGGCAAGGTGTGCAGCGCTCAGGGCTTTCTTCGACGGGTGTCGGTCCGCAGCCGGCGCCTCCTCCTCGTCGGGCATTTCGACCGCCTCCGCGCCTGGCATCACCCGCAGCATCGCGAACGAGAGTCCCTCGCGCGCGAGAAAGAGCGTCCCGACCCCGACCCCGACGGAAGCCTCGATCGCCTGCAGGCCGAAGCCGAACGCGATCCCGTGCGCCTTGGCGACGCCGTAGGCGATCAGGGGCAGTGCGACCGCGGCCTGGACGAGCCCGACGTTGCCGGGCCACAGCGGGAAGATCGTCGCAACGTTCACGAGAACGAGCACCAGAGCGGCAGCCGGAAGGCCGTGGTAGATGTGGAAGGCCCGCATGGCGAAGAAGACCGCGAGCAGCTGACAGAACCAGCCGAGGCACTGGAAGAACGCCGCACCGAGCGCGGGCAGCGGCGAGTGGAGCACCCCGAGCCCCTGTCGAGCCATCGCGACCAGGCGCCGAGCCTGCCCGAGCTCGTCGAGGACGGGTCGGCTGTGCCGTCGAGCGCTCGCGAGCCCGAAGGCAAAGAGACCAAAGCCGATGCCGAGCACGATCTCGAGGCTCGTGTACGCCCAGTGCGGAACCTTGGCGGTCAGCAGTGCGTAGGTCACGAGCAGCAGCGACGGAATCAGGTCGAAGAGCCGATGGGCGAACACCGTTCCGATCAATGCCGCCCAGGCCCCGTTCCGTCCGGGCAGCTTGCGCGTCAAGACGCCCACGCGCGCGAGCTCGCCGATCCGGCCCGGCAGCACCGCGTTCGCGAACAGCCCGATCGAGAAGGCCGAGAAGACGAGCGGGAAGCGCGGGTGTGGCTTCGCCAGCGCCTGGTCGATCACGATCGTCCAGGCAATCGCGCGCACGAGGACCGAGACGAGGTTGAGGCCGATCGCCGCCACGACCCACTCCCAGCGGACGACCGTGAACGCATCTCCAACCTGGCCCCAGTTCGGGCCCCGCCACCAGAAGATCACCCCCACTCCGGCGGCCGCGACGAGAACGAAGGCGGCCCGCAGCCCGCGGTTCCGCGCCAGCGAGGTGAGGTTCACCCGGCCGCCGCGAGTGTCGCGGGCGACTCCCCGGTGACGAGCTCG
>VAXH01000060.1:72685-87165 GCA_005883955.1 Actinomycetota bacterium
CGCGATCGCCTGCGCCAGTGCGCGTGGATCGTCGGGAGGCACGAGGACGCCCGTCTCCGTCGTCATCACGTCACGATATCCCGGAATGTCGGATGCGACGACCGGCGTTGCGCACGCGAACGCCTCCGTCAGCACCATGCCGAAGCTCTCGCCGCCGAGCGAAGGCGCGACGAAGGCTTTTGCCCGCAGCAGCTCGTCCGTCCGCTCCTGCTCGGAGACGAAGCCCAGCGCGTCGATGCCGCCGTCCGGGATCCGGTGCCGCGTCAGCAGCAGGCGCACCTGCAGCGGGTCGGCCCCGAGCACGCGCAGGCGCGCACCGGTTTGACGCCTGATCTCGGGCCAGGCGCGCAGCAGCACCTGCAGGCCCTTGCGCGGCTCGTGACGGCCGACGAAAACGATCGCGTTCTCACGTCGACCGGGGTCGGCGAGCTCGGGCATCGCGACGCCGTTCGGGATCACCTCGTATTCGCCGGGGAGGTACTCGTTCGCCGAGGCGGCCGCGTCCGCCGACACCGCGACCCGGTGGTCGAGCCGCTCGGCGAGGAAGCCCCAGACCGGCGTCGCGAGCTTCATCCAGGCGAGCTCGCCCGAGGCATGGAAGGTGGCGACGAGCGGCACGCGCGCGAACGAGAGCGCCGCGACGCCGATCGCCGGCGTCATCGGCTCGTGCACGTGCAGGAGGTCGAAGCGCTCCCGCTCCAGCACCTGCTTCATCCTGACGATTGCGCTGGGACTGAGGACGATGTTCGGCAGAGCCCCGTTCGCCGGCACAATTACCGACCGCCCGATCGGGATCACGTGGGCAGGCGGCTGCTCGTGCCGGCCCACGCGGGGGTGGAGATACTTCGTCAGCCGCCCAGGCGGATCGTGCCCGATCACGATCCGCGCGTCGACGCCGAGCCGCTCCAGGGCCCGGGCCTGGTGGTCTGCGTGCTCCGGAACACCGCCCCAGAACGACCACGAGTACGGGACGACGATCCCGACCTTCATCCGTGGGGATGATGCACGACTCGACGCCGCTGCCGTTGAGCGCGGCAGACGACCGCGCCCGCCGCCGTTCGGCGGGCGCGGCGTTCTGCTGGTTAACCCACCTTGGTCGTGACGCTACTCGTGTTGTTGCCTAAGTTCGGGTCTCCCGGGCCCGTCTCGGAGACAGAGGCCGTGTTGGTGAGGGTCCCCTTCTTCGTCGCCTTCGCGACGATCGTCACCGTGGCCGTGGCCCCGTTCGACATCGCGCCTAGGTTGCACGTGAGTACCTGATTCCTCGGCGCCGGGTCGCAGTTCCCCTGGGTGGTCGAGGCGGAATTGAACGCCATGCTCGCCGGGAGAGTGTCCGTGACCTTGACACCTTGAGCGGTGTCGGTGCCACCGTTCTGCACCACGATCTTGTAGGTGATGAGCTTGTTGACCTTGGCGGTCGCCGGTCCCGTCTTGGCGATCGAGAGATCGGCCTTGCAGGTCTGGGCGACGTGGTAGTCCGCCCCGTAGCCGGAGTCGGGCGCCCGGTCGCCGCGCGCGAGGTAGCGCAGGCCGGTCCCGAGGACGAGGTATGCCCCGGCAGTGTCGGCGAAGGAGTTCGTCAGCGTCGCTCCGTCCGCCGGGTTGCCGACATCAGCGCGCGGGACGTGGAAGACGATTGTCCCGTTCGGCCCCGGATTGAACTCTCCGGTGATCGAGTTGAGGGTGTTGTACTGGTCGGCGCTTGCGTCGAACGATCCGTCGGTGAAGTCGATCGCGGCCGTCCCGCCCTGGCCGGTGCTATCTGCCTGCGCGTACCACCACGTACTGCCTCCTGGAGGATTGGCCGTGCCTGCCTGCTGCCAGTAGACGGTCCAGAGCGCCGAGGTGATGTTCGGGTTCTCGACTGTCGGCGGCGCCTCGAGATCCTTGATCGTCAGCGTTGCGTCGATGTTCGCGCTGCCGGCGCTCGAGCCGAAGGAGGCGCTCGTGATGTCGAGGTTGTCCATGTTCTGGCCCGACCCGCCGGGATAGTTGTTCGGTGCGTCGCCGGTGAAGTCGAGGATCTGCGGGCCGGGGCAGGTTGTTCCCTGCGGCGCAGGCGCCGGCGGCGGCGGTGCGACGCAGTCGTTCACCAGCGACGCTCCGGTCGTCGCGCTGGCGCCGGTGCATTGTCGGGTGAAGTAGACGACCGCGCTGCCGGGCGACGCGTGATCGTCCGCGTAGGCGATGTCGGCCGCCCCGTTCGTCGGGTCGATCGAGACCTGGAAGAAGTCGAGCAGGGTGCGGTCGCCGTTCCCGGAAAGGTTGCAATTAAGCCCGCTGATGCAGATCGAGCCGCTGTGGATGACGTGGTCGCTGGCCTTGGAGACGCCCCACGTCGCGCCGCCGTCGATCGTCTGCGCCATGTAAACGTTCCACGAGTTCTTGGGGTCGTCGTTGTTCCCGGAGGCCCCGCCGGTGGCGCCGTAGAAGACGACGTCGATGTTGCCGGAAGAGCCAGCCGCGGCCCAAGGCATCAGCGTCGTGCTGAGCCCGAAGGGGACGGGGATCGCGGACGGCGGCACCGCTGGGTCCCAGCCCTTCCCGGTGGCGTCGGCTTTGTAGAGGATGCTCTTGCCGTCGGTCCAGATCGCGTAAACCTTGCCCGCGGAGTCGACGACGGTGACCGGGAAGAGCTTGTTGTACCTGGCGCCGATCGGCCCGTGGTAGACCTCGTAGTCGTGCCACACCACCACCGGCACGCCCGGGTACGGGACGTCGGTGACAGTGCCGACGGCTTCGTAGACGCGGTTGAAGTTCGCGGTGCCGTTCGCGCCCTGGCTCGCGTTGTCCGCAGCGCTGTCCGGCGTCTGGAAGATCGAGTAGAGCGTCAAGGCCCCGCTCACCGGATCACGGCGGGCAACGATGTTCCCGAGCTCGTTCCCGGCGAGGTCGCCCTCCCATTGCGCCACCGGGACATCAGTGATCAGCGGGCCGCTCTGAACGTAGGTCTGCCCGCCGTCCGCCGAAATGCTGACCTCGATGTTCCCGGGGCCAGAGATGTCGTGGTAGGTCATGAAGACGGTGTCGAAGCCGCCGCTGTTCAGTTGCGGGTCGGCGGCCTGCCACATCCGGTCGTCGCCGAACACCTGCGCGGCGGCCGGGTTCGGCGGCCCGAAGGTGGCGCCGCCGTCGTTCGACTTGCCGACCGTGATGTTGGCCGCGCTGAGGCTCGAGTAGGCGAGATCGTCGTCCGTGGGGGTCCCGAAGCCGGGCAGGGTCGCGGTCTCCTGCGGGCCGATTGCGAAGTCGCAGTCCCCGCCTCCCGCGGTGCCGTCGGGGAAGCCGAGGAAGCTTGAAGACGAGCCGTCGTGGCTGACGCGGAAAGCCTTGCAGCCGGCGGGGACGCCGGTCGGGCCGATCACGAAAGAGCGGCCGAAGCGATCCGTCCTGATGCTCGGCTCGGCGACGCTGCTGCTGTGTGCGAGCAGCAGGTTCGAGTTGAAGGTCGCAGCCGGAGGCGCCGCCGCGGCGGCCGGACGCGACCCCATACTGGCAAAAGCGACGAGCAGCGCTGCCAGGCCAAGCGCGGTCAGCGCGGTCGAACGACGGGGGCAACGAGTCATCTCTTCCCTCCAAAGGCGATGGGTCGCGGAACTTGTGCCCCGAGAGACCGGAAATCATTCCTTGCGAGCGGCCGGTGAGCGAGCTACCCGGCGCGGCCTTCGCCTGCGGCGGCCCGGCCCGGCTCGACAGGCTTCGCCGCCTCGTCCGCCTCGGCAGGCGTCCGCCGCTCGTCGACGGAGGCGCGGGCCAGCGTTTCCTTGTCGACGTTCAGAGGGTGGTGGCAGGCGGCCAGATGCCCGTTCCCGTAGTCCACGAGCGGCGGCTCGATCTGCGCGCACACATCGGTCGCGTAGCGGCAGCGCGGATGGAAGCGACAGCCCGAAGGCGGATTGATCGGCGAAGGCACGTCGCCCTCGAGGACGATCCGCTCGCGCGCCTCCGACTCGCGCGGGTCCGGTATCGGAACCGCCGAGAGCAGGGCTTCGGTGTACGGCATGATCGGCCGCTCGTAGAGCTCCTCGGCGGGCGAGAGCTCCACGATCTTGCCGAGGTACATGACCGCGATCCGGTCCGAGACGTGGCGGACGACGCCGAGATCATGGGCAATGAAGACGTAGGTGAGCTCGAACTCCTCCTGGAGGTCGGCGAGCAAGTTGATCACCTGCGCCTGGATCGACACGTCGAGCGCGGAGACCGGCTCGTCCGCGATCACGAGCTTCGGCCGGAGCGCCAGCGCCCTGGCGACCCCGATGCGCTGGCGCTGTCCGCCTGAGAACTCATGGGGGAAGCGGTTGTAGTGCTCGGGCGAGAGCCCGACCTTCTCGAGTAGCTCCTGCACCTGCTGCTTTCGCTCCCGCCGGTCGCCGATGCCGTGGATTGCGAGCGGCGCACCGACGATCTGCCCGACCCGCTTGCGCGGGTTCAACGATGCGTAGGGATCCTGGAAGACGATCTGCAGCTCCCGCCGCAACGGGCGCATCCCACGCCTCGACAGCTTTGTGACGTCCTGGCCGTCGAAAACGATGCGGCCGTCCGTCAGCGGGAAGAGCCGCACAAAGGAGCGGCCCAGAGTCGACTTGCCGCAGCCAGACTCCCCGACCAGGCAGAGCGTCTCCCCGCGCTGGACCTCGAGCGAGACGTCGTCGACCGCGTGAACCTGCGCCACCTCACGCTGGATCAGGATCCCGCGCTTGATCGGGAAGTACTTGACGACATGTTCCGCTTGGAGAAGGGGACCGCCGTTCTGCGCGCTCACGATGAAGGACCTCTCCTCGTTCGACGCACCCCGGGTCGAGACGGCCGCACGGGCAAAGCCCGCACGGCCTCCAGGCGGCGTCGCCTAGTCGACGCCTTGGACGCACTCATGCCGTCTCCGCCAGCTCGGGGTTGATCGTCGCGTCGCGCCGAGCGCGCTTGTCCTCGATCGAGAGATGGCAGGCGTCGAGGTGCCCGTCGCCGACCTTCGCCGTCAGCTTCGGATCCTCGGCCCGGCAGCGGTCGAACGCCTGTGGGCAGCGGGGTCGGAAGCTGCAGCCCTGCGGCCGGTTGATCAAAGAGGGTGGCTGGCCGGCGATTGCCGTCAGCCTGCGCGCCTTCGGCCGGTCGAGCCTGGCGATCGATCCCAGCAGCCCCCAGGTGTAGGGGTGCTGCGGGTCGTAGAAGATCTGCTCCTTGTTGCCTTCCTCGACGATCCGGCCTGCGTACATGACCAGGATCCGGTCGGCGATGTCGGCGACGACGCCGAGGTCGTGGGTGATCAGGACGACGGCCGAGCCAAAGTCCCGCTTCAGGTTCTTGATCAGCTCGAGGATCTGAGCCTGGATAGTCACGTCGAGCGCGGTCGTCGGCTCGTCGGCGATCAGTAGGTCTGGATTGCACGACAACGCAAGTGCGATCATTACGCGCTGTCGCATGCCGCCGGAGAACTGATGCGGGTAGTCGTCCACCCGCTCCGCGGGCTTGGGAATCCCAACCTGAGTGAGCAGCTCGATGGCCCGCCGCCTCGCCTGACCCTTCTTCAGGTCGTAGTGCTCGTTGAGCTGCTCCTCGATCTGCCAGCCGATCGTGTAGACCGGATTCAGCGAGGTCATCGGATCCTGGAAGATCATCGCGATCTCCTCGCCGCGGACCCCTCGCATCGTGTCGCGCGAGACCTGCATCAGGTTGCGGCCCTTGTAGACGATCTCTCCCTGGTAGATCACGTTCGGATCCGTGATCAGCCGCATCACCGACATCATCGTGACGCTCTTGCCGGAGCCGGACTCGCCGACGATGCCGACGACCTCGCCCTCGTCGACTGTGAACGAGACGCCGTCGACGGCCCGCACGATTCCGTCCTCGGTGCGGAACGAGACCTTCAGGTCGTTGACCGAGAGCAGGGGCTCGGCCACTAGGTCGGCCTCACGCGCGGGTCGAGCCAGGCGTAGAGGAGGTCGACCAAGGCACTCGCGAGCGTAATGAAGAAGGCGCCGTAGATCACGGTCGTCATGATCACAGGCAGGTCGAGCGACGTCAGCGAGTTGTAGGTCAGCAGGCCGACGCCGGGGAGGCCGAAGACGACCTCGGTCAGCAGCGCGCCGCCGCCGACGAGGATCCCGAAGTCGAGCCCGAACAGGCTGACGAACGTGATCATCGACGTGCGCAGGTTGTGCCGAAGCAGCACGCGCCGCTCGGAGATCCCCTTCGAGCGCGCGGTTCGGATGTAATCCTCGTTCTCGGTCTCGATCAGGTTCGCACGGAGCACGCGTGCGTAGAAGCCGACGTAGAGAACGGACAGCGTCAGCCAGGGGAAGACCAGCCCCTCGAACCACTTGAGCGGGTTCTGGGTGATGGGCGTGTAGCCGAGCGGCGGCACCCAGCTGAACAGGAAGAACCCGTGCCAGCGGCTCTGGGTGAAGAGGTTGACGATCTCCCCGAGCCAGAAGACCGGCATCGAGATCCCGATCAGCGCCAGGATCATCAGGATCGGGTCGAAAACGGTTCCTCGTAACACCGTCGCCGCAACGCCCGTCAGGATCGAGAAGATGACCCAGATGACGGCGGCGCCGACGACGAGCGAAAGCGTCACCGGGGTCGCGCTCGTGATCTCGGGGATCACCCTCGTATGGCTGCCGTACGAGATCAGGTCGCGGGTGATGAACATCCGCTTCATCATCAGCGCGTAGCGAACGGGCAGCGGACGATCGAGACCGAACTCGTGGCGAATCGCATTGATCGTCGCTTGGTTCGGATTGCGGCCCGCCATCAGCCGGGCCGGGTCGACGCCGGGGGTCTCGAAGAAGATCAGGAAGACGAGCACGGAGAGCACGAGCATGACCGCGATCAACCCGAGCAGCCGGCGAACGGCGAACGTGACCATGGTTACTTCATCCTCACCTTCGAGCGCGGGTCGAGCGCGTCGCGCAGGCCGTCGCCGAAGACGTTCAGCGCCAGCACGGTCAGCACGATCATGATTCCCGGCGCGATCGCGACCCAGGGCCGCGTGTAGAGCAGAGTCTGCCCGTCCTCGACGATCGTCCCCCAGCTTGCCTTCGGGGGCTGCACACCGATCGACAGGTACGAGAGCGCCGACTCGGTCAGGATCGTGGTCGCGATCATCAGCGGCAGCAGCACAATCACCGTCGACAGGACGTTCGGCAGGACCTCGAGGAAGACCACGCGCAAGCTGCCGGCGCCCTGGGCGACCGCCGCCTCGACGAACTCCTTCTCGCGCAGCGAGAGCACCTGCCCGCGGATCGGGCGGAAGACGTAGGGGATGTAGACGATCCCGATGATCAGCAGCGGGATCCAGAGGCTCGCCGCCTGCAGGGTGATGAACCAGATCTTCAGCGGCTTGGTCGTCGGACGGGCGAGCAAGACCGTCGCCAGCGAGATCGCGAGCAGATACAGCGGGAAGGCCCAGATCAGGTCCATCAGCCGGGAGAGCACGAGGTCTGTGATGCCGCCGAAGTAGCCGGCGACGAGCGCGAGCACGAGCGCCACGAGGCATGCGAGCAGGGCCGAGCCCACGCCGATGAAGAGCGAGGCGCGGCCGCCGTAGAGAACTCGTGCCATGACGTCTCGCCCTTGGGAGTCGGCGCCGATGAAGTACTTGGCGTGCCAGGTCGGCCCCACGGGCGTCTCGCCAAGGCCGAGCTTGCCCGCTCCCTGCTGGATCACCTGGACGGTCTTCCCGTTCAGCTGGAACGTCCCCGACAGGTTCGAGGCGTACGGGTCCGTGTGCGCGACGCGGTGCGCGTACAGCGGCGCGGCCAGGCTGACTGCGACGATCAGGACGAAGAGCGCGAACGCCGCGAGCGCGAGCTTGTTCCGGAGCAGGCGCCGGCCCGCGAGCGACCACGGGCTGCGGCCGACTACATCGCCGCCGGTCTCTTCGGCGTCGAGGACAAGACCCTCGGCTTCAGGCTCGAAAACGGCCACGCGGCCTGCTCCTCGCCGGCCTTACTTCACAGACGCCTGGTCGATCAGGAAGTACCACTGCGGGCTGAACTGGAAGCCCTTGACGCGCTTGGAGACGAAATTCACGTACTTCGGGTTGAACATCGCTACCCACGGCGCCTGGTCGGTGACCGCGTGGTCGATTTGCGCCCACTTCTGGTTGGCGCCGCTCGGGTCGGTGATCCCCTGCTTCAGCGCACCATTCATCTGTGCCTGGATGCCCTTGTCGCAGAACTCCGAGATGTTCGGGCTCGCGTTCGAGTTCGGCACGAAATCGCTGCAGCCGAGCAGGACGTTCAGGAAGTCGGACGCGGCGGGGTAGTCCTGATACCAGCTCGAGAAGCAGAATTGGACCTTGTTCTTCGAGTTCTGGCAGAAGGGGTACTGGATGTCGGCCGAGAGGAACTGCGGCTGCGCCTTGTAGCCGAGGCTGTTCAGCAACCCGATGAAGTACTCGCCGAACCCCTTGTCGACGTCGGTCGTGTCGGTGTTCACCTTGACGACTGCGCCCTTCGTCCCGGACTCCGCGACCAGCTTTCGCGCCTTCGCGAGGTCGGGAGCCGTCCACTTACCACTGCCGGGGTTCTTCGTATACGGGCAGTACGCCTTGTAGCCGGGGAAGCCGGGCGGCAGGATCTGGCACGTCGGGACCGCGAGCTTGGGCCCGCCGTAGATCTTCACGAGCGCGTTGCGGTCGGTCGCAAAGTTGACCGCCTGGCGTGCCTTGAGGTTGTTGAACGGCGGCACGCGGACGTTGAAGGCGAAATAGAGGACGGCGGTCAGCGGGTTGATGTAGACCTGCTTCGAGTACTTCGTCGACATCTCGTTCAGGCGGTCCGATGGCGGCAGGTCGAACATCCAATCGGCCTGGCCGTTCTCGACCTGGGTGACCTCTCCCTCGACCGAGATGTTGAGCTTCTCGATGATCGTGTCCGGGTTGCCGTTCGGCTGCGCGTCCTTGGACCACTCCTTGAAGAAGGGGTTCCGGACGAGCTTCAACGCCTTGTTCGGGTTGTACTCGACCCACTTGTAGGGGCCGGTTCCGGGCGGCGGGATCTGCACTTCGTGGTTCGGTGTCCCGGTCGGCAGGATGAATGCGAACGGCACCGCGAGCTTGTCGAGGAACTCGGGATCGCCGCGCGTCAGGTGGAATGTGACCGTCCCCTTGGCGTCGTTCGCGATCACGCCCTGGTCGAGGTTGCAGCTCGCCGGCGTCTTCACACACGCGTCGCCGCCGACGATCACGTTGTACCAGGAGCCCGCGTTCGGGCTCTGCTTGATCTTGAAGAGACGCAGGAACGTGTACTTGACGTCGCTTGGCTTCAGCTCCTTGCCGTTCGAGAACTTGATCCCCTTGCGGATCGTGAACGTGTACGTCTTGCCGCCGTCAGTGGGATTCGGGATCGACGTCGCGAGATCGGGCACGAGCTGCGTGCCCCCGGTGCCGCCGACGCGCTTGAACGCGACGAGGCCGTCGTGGGTGAAGATCAGCAATTGCCACTCCTGCAGCGTGTAGTCGATCTGCGGGTCGGGCGATCCCGACGGCGCCTTGTTCGCGACGGCGATAAAGGTTCCGCCCGCTGCCCCGGCCGAGGTCGAGGTGCTGGTCGTTCCCTTACTGCTCTTACTGCTTCCCCCGCAGGCCGCGAGCGTCGCGGTCAGGCCGAGGGCGGCGACTAGAAGGAACAGCGAGCGAGCGCGCATATCGACCTCCGGGAGATGTGGTGCATATCAGACGGTTCCAGGAGCCCGATGTTAGTTGCCACCGTGCTTGCTTGGTCGCAGTTACAGGACGAACCTCTGAACAAGCGCCTACACTCGCCGCGTGAATCTCGTCGAGACGCTGGGCGAGGAGATCGGCGTCCGGCAGGCTGGGACCCCGGCGGCGGGCCGCGCGGCCGAGGCGGTCGCCGACGCCTTCCGGCAGACCGGGCTCGAGCCTCGCTTCCACGAGTTCGGTCTGCTCGCCTACGAGGCGGAGGTGCCCGAGCTCGAGATCGACGGGGAGCGCTGGGACGCCGGCCCTTGCATCTACTCGAACCCGACCGACGGCCACGTCGAGGGCCGCGTGCGCCGGCTAGGAACGCACTCGATCGGCGGCTTCTTCCCCGAGGCGGACGTCTTCGCAGTCGAGGACGAGAGCGGCCGCGAGCTCGCGCGCCTGCTGATGACCCCGTTCGGCGGCCCGGCGATCCCGTTCCTGACCGGCGCGCGTCAAATCGCGGTCGGGCCGGCGGTGTTCATCTCCGGCGCCGACTCGGTCAAGTTGCGCGAGCTTGAAGGCGTGCAGGCGCGCGTCCGCGTGGGCGGGCGCTTCGTGCCCGGCCTGACGGAGCGGAACGTCGTCGCCGAGCTGCGCGGCCAGAGCGAAGAGGCGATCGTTGTCTCGGCGCACTACGATTCCGTCTGGCGGGGGCCGGGCGTGATCGACAACGCGACCGGCATCGAGGGCGTGCGCAGGATCGCCGAGAGGCTCGCAGGGCACGGCCACATGCGCTCGCTGATCTTCATCGGCTTCGCCGCCGAGGAGATCGGCTGCATCGGCTCGCGCTCGTGGATCTTCGACTCGGAGGTCACCGGCGAGCTCGAGCGAATCAAGGCCTGCGTCAACCTCGACTGCATCGCTCACGGCGACCGGCTCGAGTTGATGGCCTCGCCGAAGGCGCTCTCCGATCGCCTCGCGGGCTTTGCCGGCGAGCTCGGCCTCGCAGAGCGCTACGAGCTGAGCGTCGGCCCCGCCGGGCCCGGGGTCGATGCCTTTCCCTTCCATGAGAAAGGGATCCCGGCCGCAACCGTCTCACACTTCGGCTACAGCGAGTACCACCTGCCGACCGAGAGGCTCGAGCTGGTTGACGAGCAGCGGCTCGCCGACTCGGTCGAGCTGGCGACCCTGCTGATCGAGAGCCTGCTCGAGCAACCCGTGCAGCGCGACTAGGACTAGGCACCGTCTTGGATCACTCGCACCGCCTCCCTCAGCCACGCAAGTTTTCGCTCCTCGGAAGCCCTAACAAGAGGACACAACTAATTCAGAGCCCAACCCATCCAATAGCCGGGTTTGGACGGTTGCGACGGCTTAGCCGCCGCGACCTCCAGTCGCCGTCGCAAGCGACAGCTCAGTCGATCGAGCGACCCTCGAACGAGTCATCAAAACGCGGGGTCGCCCTTGCCGATCTCCTCGTCGTGGCTGCCCTCTTCGCGCTCACTGCCCTGCTCGTGCACCTCGCGTCGCCGACGATCCATTCGTCGCCGCAGCGGCACTCCTCGCGGCCGGTCGAGCCAAGTGGTGCAGTAGTGGCGGCGGTCAGTCCCGGCGCGAAGCTGGCGCTCTACACGCGCCCGAACGGAAACAGCGTCGGCATCCTCGGCTCGCGCACCGTTTACGGCGGGCCGCTGACGCTGCCGGTCGTCCGCACCAAGGGCAACTGGCTCGGTGTCCTGACAGCAGCGATGCCGAACGGGCATCTCGGCTGGGTCAAAGCGGAGCCGGGCGCGCTCACGTTCGGTCGCGTCCGGCTGGAGCTCGAGGCCGACCTATCACGGCAGCTGCTTCGGGTCTGGTCACACGGGCGTGTGATCCGCCGGATTCGAGTCGGCATCGGCCGCCCGGGCACGAGCACGCCGATCGGCCGCTTCTCGATCACCGACAAGATGCCCGGCGCGGCCCTAGGCCCGTACTACGGCTGCTGTCTGCTCGCGCTCTCGGGCAACCAGCCCCACCCGCCGCCCGGCTGGACGGGGGGCGCCCGCCTCGCGATCCACGGCGGGGGGTACGGCGCTGTCAGCGCCGGCTGCCTCCACGCGTCGACGAGCGACCTGCGCTACCTGATGCGCGTCGTCCGGTTGGGCACGCAGATCGTCATTCACGCGTAACCCGCGAGTGGGTTTCACGCCGCTTGGACGCGGCAAAGCAAGCATCCATGAGCACACTCTGGATCATCGTCATCGTCGCCGCAGTCGTCGTGCTGCTCGCCGTCGCCTTCACCGTCCTCGGGCGCCGGCGGCAGGTCGAGAAGAAGCGCGAGGAGGCCGCCGACCTACGCGAGCAAGCCCGGAAACGGGCCAGGAGCGCGAAGCAAGCCGAGCTCGCCGCAGAGGAACACGCGGAGCGGGCGAAGCGCGAGCGCCAAGCTGCTCAAGAGCACGCCGCCCGCGCCCGCGAGGTCGATCCGGACGTCGACGACCGCGCCGATGGCGACCGCCGAGGCGATCGCGAACCCGATCGCCAAGACATAGCAGCCCATTAGCCGCGCCGAACCCTAGACTCTCTCCATGGAGGGTCTGGCCGAGCTGCACACGCACCTCGGCGGCTCGGTGTCTTCCGACATCCTTTGGAGCCTCGCGCACGAGCAGGGGATCGCCCTCCCCGTCAAGGACTACTGGGAGTTCGACCGGCTGGTGACGATCGCCGACCCGCGCGGGGTCGCCGACCTGAACGCGCTCGACGCGATCTACCACTGGACGGAACTGATCCAGTCGAGCCCGATCGCGGTCGAGCGCTCGGTCCACGCCGCTATCGGCGGCGCCTATCGCTCGCAGGGGATCACGACGCTCGAGCTTCGCTTCAACCCGATGAAGCGAAACCGCGGCGGCGAACGCGATCTCGACCACATCATCCTCGCCGCGATCCGCGGGCTCGACCTCGCCAGCCTCGAGTACCCGCAGGTCAACGCCGGCCTGATCCTGATGATGGACCGCACCTTCAGCCAGGAGATGAACGCGGTCATCGTCGACAAGGCGATCCGTTGGGCGCCGCGCGGGATCTGCGGGATCGACGTCGCCGGCCCGCGCCCGCGCGGGGCGCGTTACCCGTACCGCGAGCTGCAGCCGCTCGTCGAGGAGGCGCGGGAGGCGGGGCTCGGCGTCACGATCCACGTCGGCGAGGAAGGGGGCGAGGCCGGCATCGAGGAGATCGGCGAGGTGATCGAGACCCTGCGACCCGAGCGGATCGGCCACGGGATCCTCGCGGCCCGCGACCCGGAGCTGATGGAGACGCTGCGAGCGACCGAGATCGTGCTCGAGATCTGCCCTACCTCAAACCTGTTGACGAAGGCGCTCGAATCGGAGGAGGCTGTGCGCGAGACCTTCCGCGCCTTCACGGACAGCCGCGTCCTGTTCACAATCGCGACGGATGGCCCCGAGATGATGCGGACGCACCTGCGCGACGAGTTCGAGCTGCTGGTGCGGATCGGAGCGCTCGAGCGCGAGCAGCTGCCGATCGCCAACGAGCGCGGGCACGCGGCGTCTTTCGTGCGCCGTGAGCCGGTTCTGCCCGCGGCGTGACACCTCCGGCGTATCCGGCGAAATACGCCTTTCGGTCAATAGCCAAGTCGGGACGACCTTGTTAGCGTCGCGGCTATGCCGACGATGCTGCAAGCGAGCCCGCCCGCATTGACTCCGCGACAGAAGCAGGTCGTCGAGTTGATCGCGGCCGGTTGCTCCAACGAAGAGGTTGGAGAGCGGCTCGGCATCTCGCCAAGGACGGCGAAGGCGCATTGCGATGTCCTGAGGCAGAAGCTCGGCGTGGCGCGGCGGAGGCAGATCCCGCGCGCGTACCGAGAACTGACCGGCGACGATCCGCTCTCGCAAAGCCTCGCTCCCGGGCGCTCCGGAAGCGGGGACTGACGGCACCGCACCCGTGGCCGTTCGCGGTCGCGGGTGCGGCTTGTCTCTATCCGACGGTCGAAAATCGACGCCGCGCGCACTAACCTGTCTGCGGGACAAATCAGTCCAGGCAGGCAACGATGGAAGCAGGGCAGGCGAATCCGGAACCCGGAGCGGCGACGCGGCGCCACATCATCGAGCGCCCGCGGCTCACACGGCTGCTTGACCAGACACAGGCAAGGGTCATCATGCTCGTCGCTGCAGCCGGCTATGGAAAGACGACGCTTGCTCGACAGTGGCTAGAGGACAAATCGCACGCTTGGTACAGCATCACTTCAGCGTCGTCAGACGTAGCTGCGCTAGTTCTCGGCCTTGCGCGAGCGTTAACGCACCCAAGCAATGAGAAGTTCAAGCTTCTGCGCGAACGTCTTCGGGCCACCCTCGAGCCAGAACAAGAAGTCGAACGGCTGATCGACCTCTTCACCGCATCATTCGAAGATGAGCTTCGAGATCGGTGGATCGCCTTGGACGATTATCAAGCGCTGGCTAGTTCTGCCGCTTGTGAAGATTTCGTTGAAGGAATTATCAAGCGCACGCCGGCTCGGATACTCCTAACCAGCCGTCGTCGCCCGAGATGGGCAGACGCGCGTCAGATTCTGTACGGCGAGCTATACGAAATCGGACAGATTCCCCTCGCGATGAGCGAGGAAGAAGCAGAAGCTCTCCTTCGGCATGTTGGAGCCAAACCCGCACGGGGGCTGGCGGCCCTGGCGCATGGTTGGCCGGCCGTGCTCGGGCTGGCCGCGCATTCCGAGCATCCTCATCTTCCTACGAGCGATCTTCCAGCCGCCCTCTACGAATTTTTCGCTGAGGAGCTCTACCGGACGGCTAGCCCGGCTGTTCGCCAGGCTCTTGTCAGGCTAGCCCTGGTACCA